>NZ_JBRRCR010000001.1:0-154288 GCF_056759115.1 Stenotrophomonas sp. STEN087
GCCTGCTCAACCGCACCACGCTTGAACTCGGCACTGAACTTCCTACGCTTTGACATGAACACTCCTCATGGCCTGGATCGGCCTTCTTGTAAGTGTCCGTGAAAACGGGGGTGAACCCGGGGTAGAACCCCACAGCGCACAACCGGGCGTAATCCTAGCCACGCCACCGAAAACGGGTGGTCGGGGCCTCGAAATCCCCGGTTCTACGCTGAAGTAAACGCTTGCCAGCCGGCATCACCCTGTGTGGTGCCGGCTGGCAATCCGTCGGCCGGCTATGGCGGGCGGTGCGTGGAGGCCTTGTGCCTGCCGGTACTAGCGTAGACCGGATTTCGAGCCACGCATCGTCCGCCACCTTTATCGGTGGCGGCTTCTGCCTGCACGTTAGGAGCCACGCCATGACCCAGCCCTACTCCCCCGCCCCCACGCCCATCCAGGAAGCGCCCGCTTCCGGCCCTGCCCTGGACCCCAACAGCCTCATCGCCATCCTGCACAGCATCGGCGCCGGTGCGGCGTCCGACGGCCAGCCCTGGCCCGAGCGAAACCTGCTGCGTGGCCGACAGATGGCCCTTGCCGATGCCGACTGCGCCTTGGCGGGCCAGCGCGTCATCCACGAGATCCTGCTGGCGGCCGAGCGCGCCCGCCAGAATGGCGACCCGGATCAGTACGTGGGTGATCGGGTGATGGAGGGTCTGGCCATGGCCTGCCTTGCCCTGACGGTCTTCATCCAGGAACGCGTGCGGCCGGCGGCTTGACGTGGCTGATCGCAAATTCTGGAGCAGTCGAGCGAGCTCGACTCTACTGGGGATCGCGCTGCTGCTGTCTTCGATGTCGGTTTGTGCTGGACCTGCGCCCGCGCAGGTTCAGACCTTTGAGGTGCTGCAGCCGCGGCAGTTCGAGGTTCTGCGGAGCCATGCGCAGGCGTTCGTCGATGCCAAAGAGAGGGCGGGATTCGCGCTGGATGCAAGCGAGGCGCCAGGCGCTTAGTTCCATATCCGTTACCAGGGCCAGGCGGTGATGGCGGTGGAGAACACGCCGGCGGGGCTGGTGATCAGCCTGCCGGTGGGTGTGGACCTGCTGGCGCCGGATGTCCTGCAGCTGCGGGATGAGTTCCGGATCTGGCTGGAGCATGATGAACGCTGACGTGCCGACGAGTAGTCGAGCAAGCTCGACTCTACTTTGCGGGCTCCTGTAGGGAGGCATCTGGTGGCTGGTCCGCGCCGAGTGGTGCCGCTAAGCTTCGCAGATGATGATTCTGGTACGACATGCGGAAAGTGCGGCCAATGCTGGCCTCCCCACCCATAGCCCGGATGGCATCGCCCTGACAGATCTGGGGGTTCGGCAGGCAGAGGACCTTGCAGAAAATTGGACCGGCCGGCCCGCGGCAATTGTGAGCTCCCCTTTTGTGCGTGCCAGGCAAACGGCGGAGCCACTCGCCCGCCGGTTTGGCATGCCGATAGTCACGGGTTCCGTACAGGAGTTCACCTATCTGTCGCCGCCGAAGTGCGTGGGTACGACGGCCGCTTCCCGGCGTTCGTGGGTACTGGCGTATTGGGATCTCAGTGACCCTGACCACCGCGACGGTCCTGGCGCAGAGACCTTCCGGGAGTTTGTTGATCGGGCCAGGCGCTTGCTGGCTGATGCAACGTGGCGCGACCGTGGAGAGGTTGTTGTCTTCTGCCATGGCCAGTTCATGCAGATGGTGCGCTGGCTCCAGCAGCATCCAGCGCGACCGGTGGATTCCAAGGCAATGCGCCACTTTAGAACAGTGGATCTGAAGCAGCCAATTGAGCACTGCCAGCAGTATCGAATCCGCGCGGGCTGAGGCCGGGGCTTTCTGGGTGCTGACGCGTTGAGGATGGAGCCCCTGTTTCAGGGGCTCCAACGTGTGCGCATTCGGGTCAGGCTGGCGCCAGATCGGCAGCTCCCTCCATGCGAGCGATGAGAATCTGCCTTTCGCCATTCTGGACATTGGAATACTTTGGTGCGATGGAATTCGCTCGGGTCGTTTCCCAATAATCGACGCCGGGATCCAGCATGAGGGTGAGTGCCCGGCCGTCGTCGAAATGCACTCGCAGTGTTCTCTGGTGAGGTACGGCTTGTCTGGACTTCTCGATCGTAGAGAGTTTGAAGTCAGGCAGAAGCTTCTGCAGGTCGCGTTCGCGCGAAACATCGCTCTGCCAGTCAGTAAATGCAGGCCTCTGCCCAGAAGGTCTGCTCATGACCGAGATAGTGGTGATCTCCACCTCGCGGCCGGCTCCGTGCGTATAGCCTGTCAATCCCTTGATGAGCGCTGCAAACACGCCGGCGCTACTGCAGCTGCGGAAGTAACGATCGCTGTACTCGATGCGCTCAACACTGTCTTTCAGCATGGCGGGCAAGTCCGCACAAAGCTCATTCAGCGCAGGAAGAATCAGCTCATTGAAGAACTGACGCGGCTGCAGTGGCTTGTGCGGAACGATATCAAAGACAGAGGCGCTGACATGCGCATGCAGGTTGCCGGCCAGGCTTTCCGCTGGCACCCACTCGACCTGCGGGAACACCGGGGAATGACCCTGCATGTAGGCACCGGTGCTGGTCTCCTGTGCCCAGCCGCTTCGTCCTTTGGATCCCTCCAGTAGCACACGCGGAACAAACCCGCCCTCTGGCTCACTCCATAGGCCAACAGAGGAAATCGCGCCTGCTTCCACGAGAATCGCGCAGCGCCGACGGAATGTTGCCTCGCCTTCAAACCGGGTGCGCGGCACCACCAGACTGCGCACAGATGTGGGCTGGCTGTCCTGGGTGCGTCGGGCAAGTTTCAGCATCAGGCTGTTTTCACCCAGGTCTTCTTCCTCTCCAATGTAAAGGGTCAGCACCGGAGCCGCGGACAGCAAAAGGGTTGAGTTGACAGCATCGGTCAGGCTGCGTGCTTCCCATCCAGCGTCTTCGCCAAGCAGCGCCATGGCCTCGTCAGGCACGAGCAGCGTGCCTCGGAACTGGCCGCCCAGGAGCTTCTGGACCGCGTGGCGATCCAGTACATCTGCCCCCTCGCGGGTCTCATGTGACAGCAGGCATTCCGGGCACGCCGAATCACAGCTGGCCGGGCACGCGGCAGCCTCGACAATGGCTTCCGAAAGAAGCTCTTCGACATTGTTCTCGAGTCTTGAAACGTATCCCGCGCCGCCAGAGGCCCTGTCAAAGATGATCACTGCAAGCCCGGCGTTGCCCTGCATCAGAACCCTCTGCACGGCAAAGCCCAGTTCGCCCTGATCGATGCCAAGGCGTCTGGCGGCAACATTGCGCAACAGGACCGCCAGCGTCGCGGCGACTGCCTGATCTGACAGTGGCGCACCGTCCACCGACGGCACCAGCAGGTACTCAAGCACGTCTGTCCGTGTGGTTGCGCCCAGCGCACCGAGTCGCTTTACCAGCCAGCCGCTTTCCTGGGCTGGCTCGCACCAGCGGTCTGTGAAAGGTTGACGATGCCGATAGCCGCCGCCCTTCTCCGGACTGGCCGAACCTGGCTCGCACCAGCCACATGCCAGGCAGAGCGAGAAGCCGGAATGCTCCTGCCCGAACGTGTGGTGATAGACCTCCGCAGAGCGCCCAACACGAGACCAGCCCGCCTGGCTGGCCAGCGCTCGACGGATAACATGGCTGCCGTCTTCATTCCTGACACTGAAACGAGGCATTTCACCCGGTATGTAAGTTGGTCTGGAGACATCATCGTTGGGTTTAGCGCCAAGCGGGACGACAAAGCCAGCCGGTACGATGTACTCGAATATCCCCGGGGTGTTGTCGTCCACCACCTGGCCGCAGACCGAGCAGGCATCCGGGCGCTCGAGGCGGTCGGTTACTTCACTGCAGGACTGACAGATCAGGCGCCAGCGCAGATCCTGGATCTCTCCTGGCGCCATCGCCCCGGCAGGACGCTGCCAGTTCATGGTGAGGCCCCCTACCCTGTAGACTGCGCCTCCAACCACCACGTTGGCGCCTGGCTGATACTCGCGCAGCGCGACCGCAAGCTCGCGGCTGAGCGAACGGTTGCTCAGGCTCTCCCGCTCGGACATCTCGCCTCGGCCAGCATCAGACTTGACGATCAGCAGCTCGCGTACATCCACCGGGAACCCGCGCGCCGGCAGGACGCCGCGAATGGTCAGAAACTGCAGGAGGTAGGCCTTACCCATCCGCACAAGCCGGTAGGAGAGCGCATTTCTTGCCTCCTTCTGCGTGGCCGGCACTGCATCCCAATGGGTCTTCGCTGAATCCCACTCGGCATACCACGACGTCGCTGCAGACTCGAATGCCTGCCTCGCCGCTTCGAGCAGTGGCTGCAAGGCTACACCCGCAAGACTGGAGCGCTCCAGCATGACCCTGATGGCATCATGCGCGGCGGGTTTGAAGTTGCTCGTTTCCTGAAGGAAAGCCATCAGCATCTGGAACGGCGCTTGGTCGCGCGTATCGGATCCTGCTTGCTCTTTCACTGGGGCCTCCAATCCGAAGAAGCCGCCGGCTGTCATCTTCATGATTTCCCCGCCATTTCCCTGGGCGGAGATGAACTCGCGCAGCAGCCAGGCATTGAGGTGGCGCTGGACGATGACCGGGCTACCAAGCTGCACCACTGGCGGCCTGATGCTGGTCGCCAGGAAGCCGGCCGGGTCCTTGAAAATGCCCAGCGAGCGTGGCTCGTCGCGGCATACCGTATAGGCCAATGCACGCGTTTCACCGCGGCGGCCAGCGCGGCCCGCACGCTGCAGGTAGTTGGCGACCGTTGGCGGGGGATTTGCCATGGCCACGACCGCGAGGCTTCCGATATCCACACCCATTTCCATGGTAGTGGAACAGCTGAGCACATTGAGATTCCCGGCCTGGAACTCTGCGGTCAGCCGGTCGAGCTGGCGCTGATCAATCTGGGCGGAATGTTCGCGTGCCGCGTAGAATCGTGTGCCAACAAGCGCACGGTCAAGTGCTTCAGGCCAGAGCCCGAGCCTGACCAGCGGGTGGTTGCGTCGACTTTCCTCCAGCCACTGCTCACGCTCCGGCACTGGCACGGAAACGCCGGCGCGCTGCCAGAACGTGTATTGCGGGACCGGCAGAGAGACCGGTTCACATGCAAATGGCACTCCGTCAGCCTGGTGATAGGGAGATACCCCGCGCAGCACCGTGTCCAGCAGGCGCCGGGTGACCGGGCATAGCCAGAGCTGAGTCGGCCGCGACAGGGAGACGGTTGACCAGCGCAGGCAATGACCTTTGCCCTCGACGTTCAGCAGGTGCTCGCTGGAAATCAGGCTGCGCTTGGCAGCGTCGAGCACCTCGCTGACAAGCTGTGGGCGCATGCCGGGGAATGCAGCGCGCAGCAGGCGCGGTAGACGTGCGCGACCGCCGCTGCCGGTCTCGCTGTCAAGCTTGGGCCACTGGAACCTGTTGCCCTTCTTCTCGCCCTTCTCTATCCGGTCAACCAGGTACTTGCGACTGAAGCGCGTTCCGATCCAGTTCTTCTCATCCTCGGAAAGCTCGACGCAGGCGTTCTCACGGATCACAAAATCCATGTAGATCTTCAGGAAGCTCTTCCACTCACCAACATCGCCACCAATCTCCACCCATGCCGACGGGAGCTGGCCCGCTGTGATCTTCTCGATACCGGGATAGCAGATCGAGACCAAGCCAAGCGTCTCCAGGGAGTTTGTCCGCTTGGGCCTGCGATACAGCTCGCGCAGCAGCAGCAAGCGGGAGACGGTGCCGGCAGTCGTCGGCCCCATGAGCTCGGAAAAATAGGGCGCAATGGTCGAACCAATCTCAGGCTGGTCCGCCAGCCTGCTCTGGATCTCCGGCCAGGTCTGAGGGTAGCTGCCCTTGAGTCGGGCCTCGTGCTTCTCCAGCTGCGAAGCAAGGTCTTCACGCTCCAGCGGTGCGGTAGCATGTGCCAGCTCGGCTTGGATCTGTAAAACCTTGCCTCTGCTGAACTCAATTTCCCCGAGCGTCAACGGCCTTGGCAACAGCTGCGGGACCACGTAGCGGATGTAATCCCTGAGTGCAGAGTCGTACATCCTGGCCGCTCCGCGCGCGGTTCCCTGGCGGCTGTCTGTGAAGGTCAACAGTCGCCGTCCTTCCATCAGGACGGACTCACCCATTGCAGACGGATCCGGCGGTGCAGCGGCCAGCAGTTCCGGGATGATGTTGTTGAGCGAGAACGGCGCGGTAAGACGGATCGCCCGGCGGCTCTTGTCCAGGTCGGTGAACGCGTTGCCACAACCTGTACAGCGGCAGGGCCGTTCTGCCTCGACATCATGCATCGCTGGGGAAGATTTTCTGCTGTAGGGATTCCAGACAATGCCTGCAAACTGCATCTCGCCATCGAGCGAGGCAATCTCGCCTGTCAGCGGGTTGAAGAAAGCCTCTCCGGTCGGCACCCCTGCCCTGTTGTCCTCGGGGCTGCAGACAAGGACGCGGCTGTAGAGTCTTTCTTCCAACTG
Organism: Stenotrophomonas sp. STEN087; assembly: GCF_056759115.1. Lineage (NCBI taxonomy): Bacteria > Pseudomonadati > Pseudomonadota > Gammaproteobacteria > Lysobacterales > Lysobacteraceae > Stenotrophomonas > Stenotrophomonas sp. STEN087. The sequence continues at coordinate 6,453 of NZ_JBRRCR010000001.1, forward strand.
GTCATCGTCATTCGCTTCCACGTCAGCAAGATACTCGTCCTCCCGCTCTGCTTCCGCACGGACAAAGCGCCTGTCGGCAGACAACACGCCCTGCAGCGCAGCGGTACCACAGTCGTTGCACAGCGACACCTCGAGGACCATGCTCCTGCAATGCGGACAGGCCTTGTGCGACTGCATGAACAGTGCCCCGTAGCGCCAATCATCCAACGCTGCGTCCATGCGACCGGAACAGGCTGAGTTGATGCATGACCAGACGGAGGAAATCGTCCGTTGGAACAGATGGATTCTGATTGGCAGGAAGCGGCCGTCTGCGTGGTCTTCGTCCGCCACCTTTCCGGAAGAGATTACATCGATCCAGCGCGCTGCATCCTGGAGGGTGGGCAGGTCTGCATGATCCGCAATCTGCCTAAGGTTGGCAGCTGACTTTCTGGTCAGGAGGTCTCGGATCGACATGGCAACAGGTGATCTGCGGAGCGCCATATGCAGGTCTGCCGCGCTGGTGCCTGCGTCCTTGCAAAGCAGCTCCAGTTCATCCAGTGCTGGTGCCTTGCCGCTTGCCGATGTGATCTGCGGGATCTCGCGATGGCCGCGCACCACCTCAACCGAATCCTCAGGGCATCCAGCCAGGTCGGCCAGAAACTTCCGGAGCGCGCGCGTAGATTCATCGCTCGCGTCACCAATCGTTGCTGAGGTAGCGATGAATCGGACATCCGACGGCTTTACGTTGAAGGCTTGAAGCGTGCGGCGTAGCAGAAGCGTCAGCTCGGCAGCGGCGCTTCCGGTGTAGGAGTGCGCCTCGTCAATCACGATCCAGCGGAGCTTTCCTGAGGATGCTTCAAGAATTGGACGATCCTCCGGCCTGATCAGCATCAGTTCGAGCATCGTTGTGTTGGTGATCAGCAGTGGCGGTGGACTCAGTCGCAGCGTCTTCCTGTCAGGCACCTCGCAGGAAGAGAAGGCTGCGTGCTCATGAGCCTTCAAGCTTTGCTTCATGTCACCGTTGTACAGCGCAAACCGGTGCTGTCCTGCACTCGGCTCCATCCACGCCTCGAGGCGCTCCTTCTGGCTGCGGATCAGCGCATTGAGCGGGTAGATGAAAAGCGCCTGCACTCCTGTCAACGGGGCCTTCCGCTCTTCAGTCTGCTCCCACAGGCTGCTGAGGATCGGGAACAGGAACGACTCGGTCTTGCCTGCGCCGGTACCAGCCGAGACCAGCACAGACTTGCCAGCCGCTACTGAATCAAGCGCGGCGCGCTGGTGCACAAATGGCCTGCGGCTCCGCGGGAAGTGGTAATCGCCGGACGCCTGGTCCAATGCATCAATGAAGCGCGGATGCAGCAGGCCCTGCCGTTGCAGGTCGTCCAGGGTTGCTTCGCCACTCTGCCAGCGATACATGCACTCGATGAGTGGAACCCCGAGCACGGCGCCATCCTCGTTTGCGTAGCTGCCGAGCCATGACTGCAGCCAGTTCCGAAGTCCCGCGTCCGCCGGCCGGTACATGCTCATCACGGCATCCGAAAGGCGCTTTGGAATGCGCTCCAGCAGAGGGTGGGTCTTCAGATTCTCGTAGGTATTCAAGCTGCATTCTCCAGCAGTGCTATGGCCGAGCAGTAAGCGTCGTCAAAGAGCATCGGGTCGATCATGTAGCGCGCAAAGAGCAGGTTGTCCCGTAGCGACTGATCCATGTCGTGCCGGTACCAGGTGGCAACGGCAAGTTCATACGGGGCAAGAAGGAATGTCCGGTCAAGATCCACGCTTGGCGTAATGCATCTTGAGCGGGTCCTTAGCGTGTCGACCATGCCTGGAACGGAAAGCCTTTCCCACAGTTCCGCGGCTGCGTCCCTCACGGGAGGATCGCGAAACTCCAGCTCCTGCTGCCGGCGGTCAGACCACTCGCTCACCGACGTCTGCCATGCATCACTCCAAGGGCCAAAGGCCGCTCTCAGCTTGAGGAGCTCTCCAACACGTCCCGCCAGCGGAAGGCTGGCGAGAAGGCAGGACACATCGGTGGTCTGGGTTTCGCCAAATTGCCTTCTACTCCATTCGAGCAGCTCTGCAGATGCCTGCGCGAGCGCCGCGTGCCAGAAGAAAGGCAACCCATCCAAGCCCCAGCGCAACCCCTGCTCTGCCTCCGTGTACCCGCGAAGGCGAGCCAGCGCGAGCAGCCGAAGTGCCAGAAGCGGTTCTTTTGCCAGTACAAGGAACGGATCAAGCCAACGCAGATAGAACTGGAATGAGCCCAGCCAGCCCAGCAGTACATCCAGCTCCGCGGAAGACTTTCCGCTGTGCGGGTCATCGGTGATGCGCCGGTAGAGCCCAATCAGGGCTGCAGATCGAGCGTGCGACTCGCTGATGCCCACCGCCTGGAGAAACTCCGAAGCAGTGTCGGCCTGGTCTTCACCCAGAACCACGAGGCAGGGTGCGGCCTGGCGCGATGGATCAATCGCCAGGTAGACCCCAGGGAAAAGCGTGGCGTCAGGCAGCAGCCAGGTCTGGCCGTCCTTTCGCTGCAGTTCGATTGGCTCATCGCCCGTCACGTGAGTAAGTTCCCTCAGCTGAACCCGCACGTCATCGGATGCGCCTTCCACCGTCACTTCAGCGCCGATGCGCCTGATCCGATAAGGTTCGATCTCGATTCCGGGCCCATTGGGGAACTGGACCTTGAGTGCATGGGTTCTTGCGCGCGGATCGAATGAGAGTGCCTCAAGGAAGCCGTTCACTTCAGAAAGTGGCAGGCGGTTGGCACGCAAGGAGAGGCTGTGGACGGCGTTCCAGGACGCGCTGGCCCGCCTCACCTCGAGACGGTTGTGCAATGCCGTGCCGGCCTGGGCCACGATTCTGCCCGCGGCGATCGAACTCACGCGGCGCATTCCAGTCGCAGTTTCCTCGCCACTTGCCAGGTCAACGAATGAAGCCGGCTTTGGGCATTCGAAGAGCAGATCCGCCCTGGTGCCTGCAAACAGCAGTGTGACGGTGAGCAGGCTGGTGCCTGCGAATTCGATCGTGCAGGTTCCGTCGGCCGCCGTAGCGTGGCCGGCAATCGTGACGCCGGCTGGCAAGGACAGCGACAGGTGCCGGCTGGTAGTGCGGTGATCGAGGCCTTGAGGAAGCACGAGAACCCGTCGGCGCTCGGCAATCACTGCACCGGTGTCATCAACCAGACGGAATTGCATATCGCCACTGGCGCCTCTGGCCGATTGGCCCAGCCATGCACTGTCTCCCGCCCTGCGCCATTGAATACGGCCTGAAAGTCCGCCGAGCTTTCGGGGGTTGGCATCTCCAACAAAGACTGTTGAATAGCCCCTCACGCGGAAGTGTGGAGTGCGTCCGGAGAAGTCGAGATAGCCTTGCGGACCTGTATAGCCTGATTCAACAACGGCGAAGTCTCCGTCCGCAGCCGTAAAGACGGCCTTGCCGGAGACGCTCCAGAGCGGTCGTGTCGAGCCATTCACCATCAGTTTCTCGCCCAGGGCTGTCGCCTCTCCGCTCACGATAGTGCCCTCGGGTGCTGCAGCCAGCAGTGTGCGCGTGCGGAGCCTGACCGGTGCCGGAGAGCGATAAACGGGATCGCCATCTCCAGGCTCGAAGACCCATACGCAACGTTCGTCGAGCGGTTCGCCACCGATACAGTCCAGGCGCCGGTACGTGCCGGCGTCGCTGATGACAAGTGAAACCGCGCGGTCGTAAACATTCTCGGAAAGGTCCTGGACCGCGCTCGCCTGAAAGAACCTGCCTCCGTCTCTTCGTCTTGCCTTGAAAGCCTCGCCGACAGGCTCTCCCGCAATCGCATAGTGGACAGCAACAAGCCCTGGCACCTCTCCGGCTGCTTCGAAGCCTGCGCCGTCGATCATCGCGCGGGTGTTGAGAATCCATGTGCCATGTCGCCGCGACATGATTCGCTCGATGGCACAAGCAGCACCTTCGGTCGCAGCCAGCGCCACGTTGAGCAGATGCCCAACGATCTCCTTTGCCGCCTCTTCCTCAACACGGAATGGCAGGGCCTGCATCCACCCCGGCATGCTCCAGATTCTGTCCAGCGCCCCACCCTCCCACTGCGCATCCGTGGTGAGCTTGAGGACTGCGCGAACAAGGTCGATGCACAGGCCTGGCAGGTGTTCTGTGCGTTCATAGGCCTTGCGGAGTTCACTTCTTGCGTCAGCTGTGTCGATGAGAGCCAGTGCAACTGCCTCGGAATCACCCCCTCCAGCAACCTCGTACTGCATGAGCTTGTCCAGGATTCTCCGTAGGGGCTTGCCTTGCCGGATCATGCCACTCGGCAGTCCGGCTTGGCCGATGACTGTCTCGAGCAGAAGGTCGGCACCGGGCCGGCTGACGACAGGTATGCGGTAGAAGCCGAAGCTCTCAACCATCAGCTCGCGAAAGCGCGTTTCCTTCCGCTTGTAGAGCCGCAGAATCTCCTCGCCGCAATGGTTCCAAGAGGGTGACCCTTCGACATAGTTGGAGGCAAAGCGTGCGGCCGCAACGGGCGCAAGCGCCTGGATCAGTGTCCTTCTCGGGACCAGCGGATTATTGATCGAGGCTTCAAGGGCCGAAAGTGCCCAGAGACCTGCCTTGTAGCGGTACAGCGGCCGACCATCGACCGGCTCCGTGCCGAGCATTTTGATTCCCTTCATCGCCGCCCCCTCAGGCGCTTCCTTGCTACGCTCCAAGGATTACACAGATTTCGGGCAGTTGAGTAGTCATTGCCGGCGGCGCAGTCGTAGGACCTGAAGCCTTTGAGCGCCGGCGAGCAGTCCGCTGCCGACCGTGCTGTTTTTCATGTGGGCTCTACTGCAGGCGCGCGTGTCATCAGCCTGGCTGCCAAGCGGCTTCACGAAAGAATGTTGTCTTCGCTTGCCGGCAGGGCTATCGATTCACGCCATGCAGTTTATCAGGCGAACGATGCCGAGACATCCAGATCCTTGATCATCACGTGCTTGCCCACGATTTCGTGCGTGAAGATCCGGCCATATCTTACTGGGGCCTTTGATCGGTACTCAACGAAGCGATCATTGCTGACAACGTAGTCATGCTCATCTGGTGCAAGGTTCAGCACGGTCTCGTCTGCCGTGCCATTTACGATGTGGACAACGGCGCCTGGTCCAAGGACGTCGCGAATTCGCCGTTCGTCGAGCCCGTGCCGGGTACGGATGGTCTCGTCGAAGACGAAGATCTTTTTTGAGTCGGTTCGGAGCGCCCTCATGACCGCAGCAAGTGGGCCAAGGCCAACGAAAGTGCCTTGCCTGTCGTGGCAGAGATTCTTTCCGTCGAAAACCAGTCGATTGATTCGGCGCGACTGACGTTTTGCAACGAGCTCGAGCTGTCTTTTGATCTTGGCAATGCTGCGCTCGGCCGATTCCTTCTCGCGACGCGACTTTTCACGCACGTGGGAGGGGCTGCCATTGCCTAGCTCGGCCCGGCATTCTTCGTGGACAATGCGTTTTTCGTAACTATTTCCGGCACGATTGAGGCGGCCATCGTATCGCTCTGCCGAAGCCATCCGCCCCTCGGCTTCACACCGGCGAGACTCTTGTGTGCTGAGATCAAGCAGCAATGGCGCGAGTTCCCTGTCGAGCTCCGCACACTTGCTTCTCAGTGCCGGAAGGGCTGCATCGATCTCCGCTATGCGGCGCTGCAACGTCACTCCGCGATCATCGGCCTTCTTGCGGTCGAACGCCGTATACCATGCAATCGAGCTGCTGACCTGGCTTGAGAACTCTCGCGCCTTTTCATGGGCCGCCTGAGCGTCCTTCGTCTCCTGCATCAATGCAGTACAGAGCCGCATCGATTCTTCGTGCTGCTGAACCAGCTGCTTGCGCTCAGCGGAGAACCAGAAGAGCGGGTTGATGCCAATCGATGACCGATTGCCCAGGTCGGTCATCCGCGCGCTGGCCCTCTGCAGACGATCGGAAAGCTCCTTCAGCTTGGCCGCCCGCTGGGGTAGAACCTGTTTCACCACATCAGCCTTGGACTGAACACTGGCAAGGTCGTACCGGTCGTAGCGCTGGCATTCGCTGGTCACCTGATTGAGAGATTGCCGCCCCCGCGCATGCTCTGCGGAGAGCTTCTCAACCTCTACCCGGTACGGGTTGTACTCCATCTGCGTCGAACTCCATTTCTGCAATCGCGGCAGTATACATAGGCAGGTTCCGCTGCTCGGCATATATTCCCGGCATCTGCATGGCACCAATCATCCGAAGTGTTCCGAAAGGATCACTGCCATGCGTCAAACATTTGACGGAGGCGTTGCCATGAGAGTCGCACTTGTCCAACTGGATGCGCGGGAAGTGGAAGCGTGTGCGGGCGCCAGAGTGCCCGCCGGGCGCATCGCACAGCTGCTGGGGATGGCTGCCAGTCACGACGCGCATCTTGCTGTGTTCCCCGAAAGCTATCCGTTCTTCGTCGATGACGCCACAAGCGCGCAATCGATTGAGATAGCCATTGCTTCTTTGGAGGCTCTGCGACCACACCCCATGGCATTCATCGTCGGCGGCTACGTCACGGAAGGGGGCCATCTACGCAACGCCAGCTTCCTTGTTCATGAAGGGAAGGTGCAGGCGCAGTATTTCAAACGGGTTCCCTGGTCAGGCGAGGCGTTCCTGCCGGGTGAGACGTTGGTGCGATGGGAGTGGAACGGACATCGGATCATTCCGCTTATCTGTGCAGACGTCTGCGTGCCTTGGAATGATCCGGATGGTCTTGCAGGGCGGATGCTGGGCGAGGCAGTGGCGCTGGGCGCAGGCCCCTCGTGCCCGATCGTGGTCAGTACGTTTGGGGCCGACCTGCGGAGACCTTACTGGACAGGACCGCTAAGGGCCTGGGCACGCGCCTGCAATGCGCCAGTACTGGTTTCGGCTATTGCCGGACGGAGCCGCGCCACGTTTGATGAGCAGGGCGAGCTGCGACACTACGGTGGCGGTGGCAGCGGCATGTTCTGGTACGAAGATGGCCAGGACCACGTGTGGCCGCGCAACGACGAGAGTGAGGCGGCAGGTGTCTTCCTGCTCGACACAGTAAAGCCCAAAAGTCTCTGGTTGCCGCTGGACCCTTGAGGTTGCCTGCGTGATGGTTAGGTGCATAATCGCTCCATCGCCACGGGAGCAGGGATGATGAGCAGATCAGGCAAGCAGGACGGAACCGTTGGCCGAGTTGGTAGTGCTGCCCGGGGGGCAGCCAGGGGCAAGAAGAGTTCCGATACCGGTAGGCGCAGTGCCAGTGCGAAGGTCGAGCAGGACCCGCGCGGCGCGAACGCGTTGAAAGCCACGGCCAAGGCCAGCGGTAAGGGATGGGCCTCCGAGGAAGCGACCGATCGCGCGGCAGAGCAACACACCCAAAGCTTCTACGAAACGGCGCTGAAGCAAGCCAGATCCGAGCGCGAGCGGGAAAAAGTCCGGGCCGAGCGCAGCGAAGAGGTGAAGGCGCAACGCGAGCAGCGTAACGGACTTCGTTCAGACCGCAGCAACACCCAGCGCGGGTTTGCGGTCTTGTCGACCATAGCCATCATTGGTGCGGCGGCCGGCGTCGCATTGCTTCTCAAGAACAGCGACTTGGCGGACAAGGCGCTTGATGTGTTCTCTGGGGACTGAGAAGGCGGGCCGGGCGGTTGCGGCGGCCCGCGCAGGTTCGACCCCTGGGCCGGTCACGGTTTCCCCCGGCCCCTTCCCCACCCTTGAGTTGCAAGGGTGGCAGCCCCCCGTCTCTTCGTGGCGGCGACGGCTCTCGGTCGCAGCACGGCCCAAGTTACGTCATGCCGGGGTTCCCTGAGCGCAGCATCGAAGACCTGGGTGTAGTCAGCCCTTCTTTCGCGCCTGCAGGTAGGACCGCATCATTCGTGTCGCTTCTCTTTTCGCAGCGGGCGACAGGAGGTCATTCCGGCGGGCGGCGGAGTGGACGATGCCTTCCAGCGCATCCGCGAGAATTCGCGCCGCGACCTCATGGTCCGCACCGGTATCGCCTGGCGATGCCGCCGCCCGGATGAGTGTTTCATAGCGCCTGTGATACTCGCGCTCGAAGGTTTCGTAGAACTCCCTCGGCGCGAGCGGCACTTCGTCGAGAAGAATTCGGTGCAGGTCCTGGTTCTTCGCGCGAATGGCGATGACTCCGTCAATCAAGCGGCCAATGGACTGCTCGAGCGAAATGGCCTCCGCCTGATCCTCGATGTCGGGGAGCAGCTGCAGGATCTCGTCGAGATGTCGTTTGCGGATGGCTTCGGCAATCGCCAGGTTGTTTGGAAAATACTGATACAGCGACCCAATGCTGACGCCGGCGGTGCGCGCTACCTCGTTGGTCGTGAATCTGGCCCAGCCCCGCTCCGCCAGAACGCGAGCGCCCGCTTCGACAATGCACTCCACCGTGCTCTGGGAACGCTGCTGTCTCGGGGCCTTGCGCATGCTGCGGGTTGCCGGGGGAATGCGAGTATTCATGTACGAGCTCCATCGATAACATGAGCATACGCTCACATTCTGTGGCTCCGCCAGAAGAGAGCGCACTTTTTGATCTGGAGCGCCCATCGTGTCTGCAAACCCATCCCATACCCGTGAAGTGAAGCTCGTCCGCCATGTCCGGGGTGAAATCGACCCGGGCGACTTCAACGTCGTTGAAACCCCCATTCCCGCTCCCGGTCCGCATGAGGTTGTGATCCGCAATCGCTGGTTCCGTGTATCCATCTCGACGCGGCTGATGGCGCAGGAGGATGCAATGGCTGCCGAGGGAATTCCGTTCCCGCCACTAAAGCCGGGCGACACGCTGGCGGATGGCGCGATCGGGGAAGTGGTCCAGGCGGGCTCGGTCTGCGACATTGCGGTCGGCAGCTTTGTGATGCATCCGCTCGGTTGGCGTGAACATGCCCTGCTGCACGAAGACGACTGCAGGCTCATTGATTGCAGCGAACCGGATCCGGCGGCCTATCTCGGCCACGGCTGGACGGCGTATGCCGCGCTCACCCGCGCTATCAAGGTAAAGGATGGCGACACGGTCTTCGTCACCAGCGGCGCTGGAGCCATCGGCTCGATGGCGGGACAGATCGCCCGACTGCTGGGCGCCACGCGTGTGGTCGGCAGCACGAGCAGTCTCAGGAAGGCTGGATGGATGCAGGAGACGCTGGGATACGATGCGGTCGTCACCCGCGACGGCGGCCCGATGATCGACCAGCTGGCAGACGCCGCACCCGAGGGTATCGATGTCATCGTGGACATGGTTGGCGGCGAGCAGCTCGCGGCGGCCGTCAAACTTGCACGCGATGGCGCCCGTGGCGTCCTGCTCGGGGCGCTGACCGCCGAGTTGAACGAAGACAAGGCGTCATTGCAGGCGCCGGTGACATTGGACACGTTCCACCTCATCTTCAAGGACATGACGCTGCGCGGCTATAGCGCGGATCATTCGCCCGAGGCGTTTGAATGCTGGCTGCGCGATCTGAAGACGTGGAAACGTGAGGGAAGCATCCACCTGCCCTCTGCGACCTTCAAGGGTATTGAGAGCGCGATAACCGCCCTGCAGGATGCGTGTGCCGGGCGCCTTACAGGTGTGGTCCTGGTAGAGCTGTAGGAGACGAGGCCAGCTAGGGAGTCGAGCAAGCTCGACTCTACTTTGCGGGTTCCTGGAGGGAGGCTTCCAGCAACGAGACATAGGTGTCGAGGCGAATTCGCTGGGCGATCAGCACCCACCCAAGCAGGTACAGCAGCACCAGGGCGAAGATCAGGATGGCGCCCGCCCAGCCGATGTCGAAGACCCCCGTCCAGTCGCCCCAGCGCCAGTTGCGGAACTGCAGGTACAGCGCGATCAGGAGCGGAAATGGACCGAGGCGCTGCAGCCCTCCGTACATGATGCCCATGCGCTCGGTCACGCGGGTGCGCAGCGCACTGACGTAGCGGAGACGCTGCTCTCTATCTTCGCGCGGAAACATGGATAGTCCGGCGACGACAGACTGCCAATGCAGGAAATCGTTGTCCATTTCCCTGGCGTGGGACAACCGGGGCTGGGAGTACTGGCGGTACTCCCTGCGCAAACTCAGGAGTCCGCCAACCAGGAAGCCTCCGATTTCCACAACCAGGCAGGTAAGCGCCACCGGCAGAAGCACGATCGCAGGTATCCAGCGAACGAGCAGCAGGCCGCTGACCAGTCCGATTAGCGCCGCCCCCACGCCTACACGGTACGACCATTTCTCAACCACGCCGGCCTTGGGGTAGATGGTCGTGCCCTCCAAACCCTGCACACGCGCGTACAGCCAGTGAAAGGTCAGCCCTTCGTCCGTCGGCTGGGCCATCGTGGGGGTGTCGTCCAGATACTGCGTGTCCATTGCATTGCCCATGGTGGGTGGCGTTCCTTGCGGGTGGGGGAATATTAGTGGTGTGGAGTCTGCGGGGTCGAGAAAGCTCGACTCTACTGGCCTGGCCCCAGCGTAGGGAAAGTCCGATTTCCGGTAGCTCGCGCCAACGCTAGACTTCGACGGCCTTCAACCGGAACCGCTCCCTCATGGATCAGGACCCGTACCGAGCAACCCCGCCCCTCCCAGGCCAACCGGCAGACAGCTGGGTCATTGAGATTCCAGGTTCGATCACTCGCCCCATCAAGTACATGTGGCTGATGCTTGCCGTGCTGAGCGTCATCTCGCTTGCTGCAGCCCTGGTGATGCTGTTCGCCATCCAGGGCCATGGGACCTTCATTGCAGCAGGCCTGGGGCTGACCACCTGCATGTATGTTCCCTTGGCGGTTGGCATCTACAAACGTATTCCGCTGGTGGCCGTGGGTACGCTGATAATCAGTGTGATTGGATTGCTGGGGGCGTTTGTGAGGGCGGCAATGGGCGATGTGTCGGTGCCCGCGCTGGTCGTGTCCGCCGTGATGACGCTCGTAAGTGTTCGCGGCACGATCGCCATCCATGCATTCCATCGCCTTGTCGCCGAGGCGCGTCGGCGGCCTCCGGGGCAGGAATCGGGTAACCACCCGGCAGCTGCGGGTAAGCCGGAGGCGTAGAGTCGATGGGCGGCGAAGCGGCAGGCTCGGGTGCTGTTCGGTGCCGCGTCCCGTAGCGGGCAGATGGCTCAGTCGAGCAAGTTCAAATCTACCGGGCGGCGCTGTTGGATACGCGCGCGCACTGCTTCGATCAGCTCGGCCAGGCTGTCATAACGCGGCACGCCATAGCGGTCGCCAGTGATGTCCAGGTTGCCTTTGCGCCAGAACCCTTCCGGGGCGGCAACCAGCAGCTTCCCGGAACGCGCATACAGCCCGAATTCCAGCAGCGTGATGGGGCTCTGCGTGCCTGGGGCGAAGTACATCAGCACGATGTCCGCCTTCTCCAGCGCGGCAAGCTCCCACTGGACCTGCTGGCGGAAATTAGAGTCGTCGGCGCTGGGCTTCCATGCGGGATTCCAGTCCTCCCGCCGCGGGTTGAGCATCAGCACGCCGTCATCCGCCAGCGCCTGCTGAACCTGTGCCTGCCAATCGCCGGCCTTGCCCATCTCGATGCTGCCGGCCAGGAACACGGTCACCCGCCCGTCCGATGGCGGAAGCGGCGCGGGTGAGGTCACGGTCTGCGAGGGGGCCGCCCAACAGGTCATGGGTACGATGAGGGACAGCAGAAGGGCAAGCCGGTGTTTCATGGGAGTGCGGTGCGGAAGGGTAGACGGCATTGTTGCATCTATTGATGACAGCGGAACCGGATGCGAGTCGAGCAAGCTCGACTCTACGGGGCCGGTGCGTTTCGTCAGAAATAGAAGCCGATGTTCACGTTCAGGCGGGAATGCCATTGCGAGGGGCCGCCATCGTTGACGCCGATGCCATCGCCACCGGCAAACCACATGTTGCGACCGGCGATCCAGTCGACGTAGGTGGTCATGACGCCCTTCTGCAGGCTGCAGCCGGTAACGTTCTGCCATGAGTCGCGGATGCCGGCGCCATGCCCCACCGGCCGCGTCATGCTGAGGTTGTTGTAGCAGGTCAGGTCATCGAGCCTGCCCTTACGCGTGAACGAGTAAGCCACATTCGCACTTGGCACATCGGCCTGCGCTGCAATCTCGAAGGGCGCTTCGAATGCCGACATCGCAATGCGCTCGCCGGGAATGTCATAGCGATACCGCGCCCACTGGAGCTGCGTTGTCCAGCCATCGCGCTTCCACTGTGCGTGCACGGCTGCACCCTGGTGGCCGTGATGGCGGCGAGTCTGCGTGTTCTGCACCTTGCCTGCAAAGGCTGACGCGCCCAGCAGCAGATCGCCCCCTGCCCAGCTGCGCGTCTGCTCTACCCGTGCATGCAGCCGCTGCCGCTCGCGATACGGCAGTGCATCGGTCTGCGCCACATCGAACGAATAGCGGCCGTAGCGGGCGCCGGAACCGTACTCGTCACCGGAAAACCAACCGACATGCCACGTGGTGTCGCCACGGGTGTGGGTCAGCACCAACCCGGGATCGTAGTCATCCTCGATACCCAGATAATAGCCTGACCCGAACCAGAAACTCTGCGATGCCGTGGGAAGCAACCCGAACGGCACTTGCTGGATGCCGGCCTTCAGCTGGGTCTGCTCGGAGAACTGCCAGCCGGCATAGGCATGGTGCACAGCGTGGAAGCCGTCGTACCAGCGGTACTGGGCGGAGATTGAGAATGGGCCGGTTCCCGCATCAAAGTCTGCCTGCAGCAGCTCCAGCTGAAGGCGACTGGTGGGCGCGTAATCGAGCCAACCATAATTGAAACGCACGGCGCCGCCGGGCTCGAAATAAGGTGCCGCATCCGGGCCGCGTTCTGATGCGCTGGCCTGAAGTGCGGTACCTGCCAGCACCGTGGCGGCAATAAAGGAAAGGACTCTCACGATGGCGCCACCTGCCTCCCTGTTCTGCGGGGAAAGCGCGCTATTCTGCTGTCTTCGCGATGAAGGCCGCGTCTGACGCCGAGGTTCGGCTAGGCGCCCGGCCGCCCACGCTGATCACGGCAACGGTCCGAACAGTAACGCACGTGCTCCCAATCACGCGCCCATTTGCGGCGCCAGGCGAATGGCCGGCCACAGGTCGCGCAGATTTTCTGCGGCAGGTCTGCTCGCTTTTTCATCTTTGCCATAGTCCCTCGCCTACGCGGTGAGCGCGGAATCGGATGCATCCAGGGCGGCCTCCGCCGCGTAGACGTTCAGGTAATCAACACCCCTTCCGCCATGAACCCGATGTCCCTGCCCTCGCCCGCGCCACTGATGCCGCCTGTAACCTGCCTGCGCCTGGTGCTGGGCGACCAGCTCAATCCTGCCCACCCGTGGTTTGCCGAACGGTCGGACGATGTGGTGTATGTGCTGATGGAGATCCGCCAGGAAACGGATTATGTGCTGCATCACGCGCAGAAGATCCTGGCCATCTTCGCTGCGATGCGCCGCTTTGCCGAGCAGTTGCGTGAGGCGGGGCACCGGGTCTGCTACTTGACCATCGATGACCCTGCAAACCGGCAATCATTACCCGCCAATCTGAGCCTGCTGCTGCAGCAGCACGGGCCCAGCCAGCTGGAATACCAGGCGCCGGACGAATGGCGATTGGATCAGCAGCTGCGCCAGTACGCGGCACAGCAGGCCATCTCGGTACGTTGCGTGGACAGCGAGCATTTCCTGACCACTCGCAACGAAGTGGCGCAGTTCTTCGGCAACCGAGGTAGCGAGCGCTGGACGATGGAGGTGTTCTACCGCTACATGCGGCAGCGCCATGGCGTACTGCTGGCGCCCGATGGCACGCCGTTGGGCGGCCGCTGGAACTTCGATGCGGAGAACCGCAAGCCGTGGCCGGGCGACCCGCCCGAACCGCCGGACCTGCGACCCACCCACGATCACAGCGCGCTGTGGCAGATGATCGGTGATGCCGGCGTGGCCAGCTTTGGCGAACCCAATGCGCATGCACTGCGTTGGCCGTTGGACCGGGCCGAGGCACTGCAGCAGCTCGACGCCTTCATTGAACATGGCCTGCCGCATTTTGGCGACTACCAGGATGCGATCAGCGCGCAGGCGTCGCGCCTGTTCCATTCGCTGCTGTCGTTTGCCCTGAACGTGAAGATGCTCTCGCCCCGGGAGGTGATTGCCCGGGTGGGGCTGGCGGGGCGTGAAGGTCGTGCGCCGCTCGCCTCGGTGGAGGGCTTCATCCGCCAGATTCTGGGATGGCGCGAGTATGTCCGCGGCGTGTACTGGGCACAGATGCCGGACTACGAGCACAACAACAGCTTCGGCCATGCCCGTCCTTTGCCGGAATGGTTCTGGACCGGCAACACGCGCATGGCGTGCGTGCGCGCTGCGATCGGCCGCTCGCTGGCCAATGCCCACGCCCACCATATCGAGCGGCTGATGGTGATCGGCAACTTTGCTCTGCTCGCCGGGTTGGATCCGCACGCCCTGCACCAGTGGTATCTGGGCATCTACATCGACGCGTTCGAGTGGGTAGAGCTGCCCAACACTGTGGGCATGAGCCAGTTCGCCGATGGGGGCCTGCTGGCGACCAAGCCCTATATCTCCGCCGCCGCCTATCTGCACCGCATGGGCGGCCATTGCGGCCGATGCCTGTATCGCCACGACCAGCCCACCGGGCCAAGGGCCTGCCCGTTCAATGCGCTGTATTGGGATTTCCTGGCACGGAATGCGGATCAACTGAGTGGAAACCCTCGCCTGGAGATGCCCTACCGGCAGCTGGCGCGGATGCCCGCCAGCAAGCGCGAGGCCATTGGCCAGCAGGCTGATGCTCTCCTTCGTAACCTGGCCGCGTTGTAGCCGCACTGAAGCGTTCAGCGCCTTTATGCACCTGCACTCCGCCTTGTCGCGGCCGCCAGTAGGCTGATGGCTCCTGCCGTATGAGGTGGCACGCATGCCCTCGCCTGACCGACCTGCCGGATGTGCCCTCTGCCGGGATGCGGCGCCGTTGCCATTTGAGTTCAGCTACGCATTCCAGCCTATCGTGGACATCCGTGTACGCAGGATCTTCGCGCAGGAAGCGCTGGTACGAGGTCCGGCCGGCGAGTCTGCCCATTCGGTGCTTTCCCAGGTGGTTGCCGAGAACCAATACTCCTTTGACCAGTCCTGCCGAGAAAAGGCGATACGGATTGCAGCCATGCTGCAGATGCAGTCGCATCTGTCGATCAACTTCCTGCCCAACGCGATCTATCGGCCCGAGGTGTGCATACGCTCCACGCTGGAGGCTGCTCGCCGGTATGGTTTCCCGATCGAACGGATCATCTTCGAGACGGTGGAGGGCGAGAAGATCGACGATGGCAAATGGCTGGCGCAGATTCTCACGGAATACAAACGCATCGGTTTCAAGACGGCCATCGATGACTTCGGCGCCGGGTTTGCCGGGCTGAATCTGCTGGCCGATTTCCAGCCCGACATCGTCAAGCTGGATATGGCCCTGGTGCGCGGCATCGACCAGAGCCTTCCGCGCCGGTCCATCGTGGCCGGCGTGGTTGGCATGTGCGGCGAGCTTGGCATCGATGTCATCGCCGAGGGCATCGAGACCAGCGAAGAGGCGCGCTGCCTGGCCCATCTGGGCATCCGGCTTATGCAGGGCTACCGGTTTGCCCGGCCCGTACTGGAGGGGATCGTGACAGAGGCACAGATTCCCTGGCTGGACTGAGGTTCCGGCTCATTTTTCATCTCGCAGGCCCATCCACGCATGGCGTGGATCTACTGGACGCCGTTCCCTCGGGGACGTGCAATGCTGAGATGCGCGGCGGTCGCCATCGCGATGGCGATCATCACACACGCCACCGCAAAGGCGATGCTGACCTGGCGGCCCCCTGCCCCATCCGGCGCCAGTGCGAAGAACACCCCGCCCACCAGCGCGACGGAAAGCGCGGCACCCATCTGCATGGCCGCGGTGATCGCGCCAGCGGCGAGGCCTGCCCAGCGCGGCTCCACCCGGTCGACATTGAGGCGTACCAGTGCCGGCAAGGCAATGCCCTGCCCGATGCCCAGCAGGAGCAGCGGCCCGACAAGCCAGCCTGGCATGCCGGCGACGGCGAGGCCGGCAACTACCAGGAGAGCCAGCGCTTCCAGGCCCATGCCGAGCGCCGCAACCCGCGCACCCAGCCAACGCGATAGGCGAATCCCACAGCTCGGGCCAAGCAGTTGCCCGATGCCCAGTGGCAGGATGGCCAGGCCTGCGGAAAGCACGTCGCGATGCAGCCCAGCTTGCTGGTACACCGCGAACGTCAGGAAGAATGCGGCCAAGGCATAGAAGCACACAGCGGCAAGCAGTCCGCGTGGTAAACCCGAGGCGATGGTGAGGGCAGAGGGTGGCACCAGGGGTGATGCGCCCATGCGCTCCAGATGTTTCTGGTACCGCCAGAATGCCGCGATCAGTGCCGGACTGGCTGCCAGCAGAACCAGGCTCCACCAAGGCCAGCCTCGCTCGCGGCCTTCAATGAGGGGAACCACCAAAGCCAGTGCGCCGAGCGCCATCAGCAGCGCGCCCCGGTAATCCATCGTCCGCGCATGTTCTGCCCGCGTCTCGCGAACCAGCAGCAGGGCTGCGGGAACGGCAACCACCATGACCGGAAGGTTGATGAGGAAAACGCTGCGCCAGCCGAGATCGAGCACATTCATTGAGACCAGCCACCCGCCGAGCAACTGGCCGCCAACCGATGCGATACCGAAGGTGGCGCCATACAGCCCCAACGCGCGCCCCTTCTCTGTCGACGGAAACAACGCGTGGATGGAAGCGAGCGACTGCGGCGCCATGACTGCCGCGGAAATGCCCTGCAGCAACCTGCCGGCCACCAGCATGGCGGCGGAGTCCGCCAGCCCGCAGATGGCCGACGCAAGCCCGAACCCCAGCATGCCACCGACAAAGGCGCGGCGACGGCCATGGATGTCACCCAGGCGCCCACCCAGGATGAGCGTGACGGCGTACGCCATGGCATATACCGACACGACCAGTTGGGTGACATCTGCTGATGCATGCAGATCGGTCCGGATGGTAGGCAGCGCTACGTTGACGATGAAGAAGTCCAGCGGCGGCAACAGCGTGCCTGTCAACAGCACCGCCAGGGCTGGCCAGCGCCGCGCGTCATGCACGACCGGGGTCTGATCCACGCTCATCGGTTTCTCCTTGGGTCATTCAGACCTGCGCGTATCAGCGCATGCCGCCCGAGCCGAGAATGGTTTCGCCCGTCACCCAGCCCGCGTCCGCCGATGCGAGGAAGGCAACGATCGAGGCGATGTCGGCCGCCTGGCCGATCCGTCCCAGCGGTGTCTGCTGCTCGTTCCAGGTCTGGAAGTCCGATCCCATCACGCCATTGGCATGCGTGCCCTCGGTCTCGATCAGCCCGGGATTGACCGAGTTGACACGGATGCCGCGCGGGCCCAGTTCACGGGACAAGACGCCGGTAATGGCATCGATGGCGCCCTTGGTGCCGGTATAGATCGCGCTCTCTGCCGGCAGCACGCGGGTGACAACCGAGCCGATATTGACGATGCTGCTGCCCTCGCCAAGGAACGGTACGGCGGCCCCGGTCACCAGCAGCGTACCCAGCACGTTGAGGTCGAACTGCTGGCGATACAGTGCTTCGGTCGTTTCCTCGACCTTTGCGAACTGGTACATGCCGGCGTTGTTGACCACGATGTCCAAGCTGCCAAACGTTTCAACCGTCGCTGCGATCAGTGCGTCCACCTGTGCCTTGCTGCGGATGTCGGCGCGCACTGCCACGGCCTTGCCACCCGCCGCTGCGATCTCAGCGACCACGGCCGCGGCCGCACCTTCGGCGGATGCGTAATTGACCACCACGTGGGCGCCGTCGTGGGCCAAGCGGCGGGCGATGCCTGCGCCGATGCCCTTCGACGCGCCGGTGACCAGCGCCACCTTTCCATTCAACGTACCCATTGCGTGCAACTCCGGTTCTGATGGCCCCGGTGTGGGGCGGGAGTGCATGTTGATCCCTGCAGGATTGTCTGGGCACTGCCATTGCTGCATAGTTTTCGTACATTTTTGAACGGTTGGACGTCGGCGATGGAATGGAGTGATATCCGAATATTTCTGGCGGTGGTTCGTGGCAGGTCGCTTGGGGAGGCCGCGCGCAGCCTGGGCGTCAGCCATCCCACGGTGGGCAGGCGGGTCAAGGTGCTGGAAGACGAAGCTGAGCAGCCACTGTTCCGCAGAACCAAGGACGGTCTGGTCCTGACCGATGCTGGCGATACGGTGCTTGCACTGGCGGAGTCGATGGAGGCGTCCGCACTTGCGATGGAAAGGCGCCTGGCGGGACGCCAGGAGCGGCTGGAGGGAACCCTGCGGATCTCTTCGGCCGACTGGTTTGCCGCCTATGTGCTGGCGCCCAGTCTGGCCGAGCTGGCGCAGCGCCACCCGGGCGTGGTGCCGGAGGTCATCGCCAGCTACCGGCTGCTCGATCTGTCCCGCCGCGAGGCGGATGTGGCGTTTCGCATCGTTCCGTTCGGTGAGCCGGATATCGTCCAGCGCCGACTGATGACCATGCCCTATGGGCTGTATGGATCAGAGCCGACGGTGCGCGCGGTGGAGGATGACCCGCGTGCGGCACGGCTGATTCTGATGAACTCGGCGCAGGCCCACTTCCCTGACGTGACGTGGCTGATCGAGACCTTCCCGCAGTCGAAACCAGTGTTCACCAGCACCAGCCGCAGCGTCCAGGCGCAGATGTGCGCCCGCGGCCTTGGTGTTGCGGTGCTGCCTCGTCCGCTGGGTGAGCAGGTGGGCGGGTTGCATCGAATTGACGAGTTCGGGCAGCCACCCGGGCGTGACATCTGGGTGGGCTACCACCAGGATCTGCGCCATATGGATCGGCTGCGGGCGCTGCTGGAGATCGCCGAGAAGATGCTGCCGCACAGTTCAGGGATGACAGCATTGTCTGCCCTGCCCGATTGATGGGGCAACGCTGCATGAATGTGAGTCGGTTTCTGCGATCACTGCATGTGGGTCGGCTTGTCGAAGCATATCCGCCGCTGTTCGGCGTACAGCTGTGAAGCCTCCATCCCGCGCACCATGCGCTCGATAAGCGCGATATCCGCTTGGTCATCGCTGGCAGTGTACTGATCAGGGTCGCGGTTGACCTCGGCGCTGGTCGCGCGCAGCCCATCGCCATCCGGTACGAAGTGCACCCGGGCGATGCAGAAGCCGGTCCAGCTGCGGTGCATGTGGAGCGTTTCCCCTGTGTAGTAGAGGAACCACTTGTCCTCCATCTCCAAGGGAATGAGCCCCTTTCGTACGCACTCCGATTCGGTGGCGTCGACTCGGAAGTCCAGCGCCAGGGTTGTGTGACGCTCCGGTAGCGGTTCGTTCTTCCAGTCAGCGGCGGTCGCGATGAGGGGCATCATGGGCTTTGCCGGCCAGCGGCCGGCACTACCGTGGGTGCCAGACCCACGATCGTGGCGAGAAAGTCATTGGTGGGGATGCGCTCGCCATTGGTGGAATAGGCAATGGCCGTTCCGTCATCCGGGTTGTAGATCACCCGCGAGTGCGAGCCCAGCACATCGCCGCCATGGACGAGGAAGTGGCGCTCGCCATAGGGAAACGCTGCGTCCTCGGCCACCATCTCGGCGTAGGTGCGGCCGGATTGTTTATCCAGGATCATCCTCAACAGCAGATACGCGGAGTTGGAATAGGCAGTGTCCTGCCCCGCCGCAAATGAGACGCCCTGCTTCCTGATCTCATCAAGAATGGCCGGCTCGCTGACCCTGTCCACCACCCAGACCGTGCTGTCCTTGATGGCGAAGTTTCCCAGGCCGCTGGTGCGCTCGAGCAGATTGGCGATGGTGATTGCCTGGGCCGGCGGCATGTCCGGGAACCACGTCGACAGCCTGTCATCCAGGCTGAGGCGCCCTTCTTCAATCGGTTTGAAGGCGAGGATCGCCGTGACCATTTTGGTGACGGACGCGATCTGATACTTGGTATCGGCGTTGTAGCTGACGCCAGTCAGCTCCTTCTGGCCGAAGCTGCGCGCGTAAACCTCGTGGCCATTCCTGAAGATGGACACGCTGCCGATACCGGCGTTGCTGTCTTCCACCTGGTCGAGGAATGCGTTGAGCCGTTCTGCGTGCACGGCCTGCGGTGCTGCGGGAGCGGCGCCGACTGAACCGGCAAGCAGGAGCGCTGGGAGAAGCAGCAGGGCGGCCAGTCTTTTCATGTTGCTCGCTTTTGGGCGGCAGATGCCGCGCAGAGCTGCTGACTGTACCCGCAAACGGGCTCAGGGAAGCGCCCCAGTGGCAACGTGCCCGACGCGCCTCAATCCAGGATCACGGTGAATCGGGTGGCCAAGGCTGAAGGTACCACCGCGACCCCTTCCCGCTTCAACTCAACGATACCGTAGCTCTCCATCATCTTCAGCGTGCGCGAGAGGCTCGGCACCTTGCGCCCGCTCAAATCGGCAAGCTCGGTCAGGGACTGCGGCTTGACCCGGTACAACATGTGCAGGAGGCGGCGGTTCTCATCGCTCAACACCGCCGCCAACGAGGACAGCGATGAGAACGAGACCGTGCCTGGCTCGTACTGAGGCGGCGAGGATCTCCCTTCGCGTTCGCCGCCGATGATGCATCGCCGGTAGGTGGCCGCTGGGTGGATGTCAGTGACGTCTGGCTCGTTCATCGAAGCAAGCGCTTGGAGAGGCGTCTTAGTTTCGCGTTCCGCCGCGGGGTGGGATTGAACAAACCGCGCAACCGCATGCTTCAGTTAGACGTGTGCTGATGGCTTGCCGGCCAGCGGCCAGCGGCCAGCGGCCAGCGGCCAGCACTACCGAGCATCGGCCGGAGAGTATGCCGAAGCAGATCCGGCAGTGGCGCTTGATGCCATTCGCCACGCAGGATGAAAGCCTTCGGCGATCCGTAGCGCCAAGCCGGATGTGAAGTCACCCGATGAAGCCCCGCTCAGGCGGGGCTTCACTTCACAAGCAGCTGTTCGGCCAGGCCGCGATAGATCGGCACCGGGCACACCAGACCGGACACGGCGCGGGCGATCAGCACCGTGGCCAGGATGGGCAGCAGCAGGTCACCGCTGTCGGTCAGCTCAAGCGAGATCACCGCCGACGTCAGCGGTGCTTGGGTCACGCCGGTGAGGTAGGCGCACATGCCCAGTAGTACGAAGGCGCGCGGATCGACCGCGGGCATCAGTGCGGCCAGGTTGTGGCCGATGCCGGCGCCCACGGCCAGTGCCGGCGAGAACAGGCCGCCGGGAATGCCTGCAATGTACGAGGCCAGGTTGGCGAGTAGTTTCATCAGGCCGAACTCGTGGCCCACCTCGGCGTGGCCCTGCACCAGGCTGCGTGCCTGCTCATAACCGGTGCCATACGCACCATCGCCGAACGCCGCAGCCAAGCCGACCACCACCAGCCCGCACCCTGCGGCGAGCAGCACCGGGTGCCGTTGCCGCAGCATGCCCAACCAGCGCGGCCGACCGGCAACGCTGGCCAGCACCATGCGGGCGAACACCCCGCCCAGCAGGCCGGCCACCACCCCACACATCAGGATGGCCAACCAGGCCTGGCCCAACGGCATGCGCGCGGTCACGTGGCCGAAGTAGGTGTAATTGCCCAGCAGGCCCAGCGAAACCACACCGCCCACGATGACCGCGGTCAAAAGCGTGCCCGAGAACCGATGCTCGAAGCGCCCACTCAGCTCTTCAATGGCGAACACGATGCCTGCCAAGGGGGTGTTGAACGCCGCCGCGATACCGGCCGCACCGCCTGCGAGCAGGAAGTGCGACAGCTCTTTGGGATCCTTGAAGCCGAACCAGCGGCCGAACAGATACATCAGGCTGGCGCCGACGTGGACGGTGGGCCCCTCGCGGCCGACCGATGCGCCACCGAGCAGCGAAAGCGAGGTCAACAGGAGCTTGCCGGCGGAAACGCCGGGCGAGAGATTGACCTGGCGGAAGGTCTCATCGGGCTTTTCCAGCGCGGCGATGACCTGGGGAATGCCGCTGCCCCGGGTCGGGCGCAGGGCGCCGCTGGTCAACCAGGCCAGTAGCGCGAAGATGCCCGGTGTAAGCAGCAGCGCCCACCACGGCGAGTGGTCGATGGCGCGCTGGAACAGACCGAACGCAGCATCGCTGGCCTTGGCGAACAGGATCGCGACCAGCGCGACGGCTACTGCGCCGATCCACAGCGCGGCCCGGCGACGCCAGGCCTCGCTGCGCAGGTGGCCGGCCAGAGAGGCCTGGATGCGGCGGAACGGGTTCATGCGGACCAGTATGGTCAGTCTGGCGGGCCCGGGAAAGGTGCCGCCGTGGCGGATGACCTTGCGGCATGGGGTGGCTGGGCCGGAAACATCTGGCGCCAGCCACTACCAGTGCTTGGCGTTACAGCCCGACGTCCGACAGTCCCGGATGATCATCCGGCCGACATCCCAGCGGCCAATGGAGACCGCTGGGGCGCGTGAGCGGCGGGCGCAGTGGCTCCGTCAGGACTTGGGTTCGGGCGCCAGGATGCGCTGTTTTGCGGCCTCAAACTCGGCCTCGCTGAGCACGCCGCTGGCCTTCAGGTCTGACAGTTTCTTCAGCTCGTCAGCCAATGAGGACGCGGCCCCGCTGCTGGCCGGCGTCGCCCTGGCTGCCGCTGTCTCCACCGGAGCTGGCGGCAGGAGCTGCGCTCCCTTGGCGCACTGCGTGGCCAGGATGTCGTAGTCCCCACCGTTGCCAAGTTCCAGGTACTTGACCACCCCGCTCTCGCCAAGGACCACAACAAAGGGACTGGTGCCGGCATAGCCGCCCATGCGGTTCCTGGCATTGACGGTACCGCAGGTCCAATAGCCTTCGACTTCCTTCTGGAACATCGGCCGCCAGGCTCCCTCGAGGAAGCCGTAGGGCATGTCGATACGGGCGGAATCCGGGTCGATCAACCTTGCGCGTACCGCGCGCTCGGTCACCTGGCGATACATCGCGAAATCCGGTTCGGAGTCTTTGTAAAGCGTCTCTCCGCCCGGCCACTGCTCGGTTGCCCGGACAAGCGTCCGATAGCGGTCAGCCCCCATCGCCTGAGTGATCTGCGCTTGCCCACGGCGCAACGAGCCAAGCACGCGCTCGCGCATCGGCCGGCTCCAGTGTGCTTCGGCGATGGCATCCTGCAGCGCGACGTAGCGGGCTCCCGCAAGCTGGCGCTCCTGGGTGCCTTTGGTGGCTGCAAGGCAGCGGAACCGCATCTCCGAACCGAAAGCGCCCTGATCGTCGCGCTCTCCAAGGATGGCGGCGCACTCCTGCGGCTTGCCACGCGCAGCGGCATCCAGGCCGGCCAGCAGGTTTTCGATGCGGGGCCGGGAATTACCGCAGACCAGCGGAACTTCGCTCTTC
The DNA here is from genome assembly GCF_056759115.1 of Stenotrophomonas sp. STEN087. Taxonomy (NCBI): domain Bacteria; kingdom Pseudomonadati; phylum Pseudomonadota; class Gammaproteobacteria; order Lysobacterales; family Lysobacteraceae; genus Stenotrophomonas; species Stenotrophomonas sp. STEN087. The sequence continues at coordinate 29,699 of NZ_JBRRCR010000001.1, forward strand.
GCACCATTGCGCTCGATCGCGAGCGGGATGGTGGAGCCCGGTGAGAGGGTCTTGAGGATGGCAACCGCCGTGGAGGTAGCCTGCCCGGTGATTTCCTTGCCATTGACGGAAAGAAGCCGATCGCCCAGCCTCAGTACCTCGGTGTTGTACGTACCGACCACGACGGCAGCGTCATCCAGCCGAGCGCCCAGGTCGCACCTGTCCATCGGCTCGCCGCCAGCCCGGAGTGTCTGCGCCGCCTCTTTGGCAAGCGCCTTTACTTCTTTGCCACTCTGCGCCGCGCAGGTACCAGACACGGCAAGAGCCGACGCCAGGAGAACCGAATAGTGGAAAACATCCTTGAACACAAACTCCCCCTGATAAATCAATCGCACCTCGTGTGCTGCGCGATTGTAGCTGCGGACGCGGGCTATCTCACCTGCTGCAGCTGAGGGCTCTAGCCAGCGCTGCGGGGCACCACCAGACAGTGGCCTCTCAGCCAGCTGGCCAGTTCCGCCTTCGGCATCGGCTTTGCAAACAGATAGCCCTGGAAGTGATCACAACCCAAACCCACCAGCAGGTCACGCTGCGCGCTGGTTTCCACGCCTTCGGCCAGCGCGCTCATGCCCATCACCTGGGAAATCTCCACGATCTTGCCCAGCAGGTGCTGCGCGCGTTCCTGGGTGGTGGCTTCGTCAACGAAGTTGCGGTCGATCTTCAGCTTGCGTACCGGCAGCGTGCGTAGCGTGGACAGGCCGGAGAAACCGGTGCCGAAGTCGTCCAGCGCCCAGGTCACGCCCAATGCCTCCAGCGCCTTCATCTTCTCGATCGTCTCAGCGGTCTCCGCCGACAGCGCCGATTCGGTGAGCTCCAGCTCGATCAACGCCGGGTTTACCCCCGCCTCGCGGATGACGGCACTGATGGCTGCGACGAAACCGTCGTCCAGCAACTGGATGGGGCTGATGTTGACGGCAACCCGCAGGTCGCGGGTCTCTGCCTGGCTGGCCCACTGCGCCAGCAGGTCGCAGGCCTGGCGCAGCACTTCAAGCCCGATGTCACGGATCGCGCCACTTTCCTCGGCCTGCGCAATGAAGGCACCCGGCGGCAGCAGTTCGCCCGAAGGACGCCGCCAGCGCACCAGCGCTTCCACGCCGGTCACCACACCATTGCCGCGCACCTGCGGCTGGTAGTGCACTTCGATCTCACCGTTGCGCACTGAACGACCCAGCTCGCGCTCCAGGCGCAGCCGGTTGCCGATGTCCTTGCGGTAGATCGCAAATATCGCAGCCAGCAGGGTCATCGCGATGACCGTGTTGGAGCGAGCGCCCCACACGCGCACTTCAATTGGCGGCGACGTGCCGGGGGCCAGGAAATCCAGCGCACCGATGGCGAATGCCGCGAACGTGGCCAGGCAGGCCAGCGGGAACACCAGTGAACCGTAGCGCTCGCGCGCGTCGAAGGTGAAGGCAGCGCCCGCCGCAAGCGGAAGCAGGAACAGGTGCCCCGAGCGCGGCACCCAGGCAATGGGCGCATCGATCACCGCCACGCCCACCACCGACAGGAAGACGCCGTGAGCGACCATCAGCAAAGACGTGGCATCGGCGCGACGGCTGCGGGCCAAGGCGAGAATGCCGACCGCCATCACGCCAAGGAAGGGCGCGGCCAACTCGGCGCGACCAACGTAGAGGTAGCACGCCGTCCAGCCCAGTCCCAGGAGAATGCATGAGACGCCGGCCAGCTTCAAAATAGTGCCGATCTTCCTGCGGCGCGGTGCCTCCTGGAACTTCGGCAGGCCCTGCCATTTCCGCGCTGCTCTGTTGGGCATCTACCGAAGCATCCTCTTGGCATCCGGAGCGCGCGTGGTCGCGCCCCGGACGAAGGGTAGCAAAGCCCGCGCCCGGGCCAAATAGTGTCGATTTTCTGGCGCGGCCCCGCCCTGCGCCCGCTGATTCTCGTCACGCCTCGTCAACGTCGTTGAACCATTCAAAAGACGCTTGAAATCCGCCGCATCCAACCGGCCTCGATGACACGTAGAGGTAGGCACAACGCGCTGCAACAGCTGCCACTGGCGCGTTATCCGCAGGCACCCCTGCATTCATCAAGAGGCCAAACGGCCTCGTCCAGTGAGGATACGAACATGCGTAGCCAGATCCAGCGTCTTGCCATTGCCGCGGGTATCGCGGTCGCCTGTACCGCACCTGCAGTGTTTGCCGCCGACAACCCGATGGTGGGCGGTGCACCGATGTATGCCAACAAGACCATCGTGGAAAATGCCTCCACGGCCAAGAACCTCAGCACTCTGGTGGCTGCGGTGAAGGCTGCCGGCCTGGTCGATACGCTGAGCGGCAAGGGCCCGTTCACCGTGTTCGCACCCGCCAACGAAGCCTTCGAAAAACTGCCGGCCGGTACCGTGGATACGCTGCTGAAGCCTGAAAACAAGGCCAAGCTGACCAAGCTGCTGACCTACCACGTGGTATCGGGCACCTACACCTCGACCCAGCTGACCGCCGCCGCCCGCAGCCACGGTGGCACCAGCACGCTGAAGACCGTGCAGGGCGAGCCGCTGACGGTGAAGCTGCAGGACGGCAAGGTCTGGGTGATCGATGCCAAGGGTGGCAAGGCCTCGGTGACGACCGCTGATGTCATGCAGTCCAACGGCGTGGTGCACGTGGTCGACAGCGTGCTGATGCCGAAGTGACACCCGCCGGCGGGGCCCGTGCTCATGCATGGGCTCCGCTCTGCGGCAACAGCACTCAGTGCGCCTGCTGCGGCCGGCGTGCGTCCAGTGCTTCCTTGATGCGTTCAATATCCCGGCCGCCCGCGTCGGCGAGACGACGTACCTGCTGGCGCTCTTTCGGCGGTAACGGCAGGGCCTGATCATGCGGCGCGGTCTCCACCAGCCTGGCAACCGCTTCGCGCAACGGCAGCTCGGGGTACAACCGCGCGGCACACCAGCGCTCGGCGAAGCGTTTGCCCTGGCGGATGCTGGCGGCACGCACATCCTTGGTCTGCCACATCTTCTGCCCCTTCATCCAGAGGCGGACGCCGGGCCGCCCGTCCGGGATGACCGCGGCCACTTCGCGCGCGTTCCACCACAACGCCCAGCGCTCGCCGGTCTGCACCCAGCCGGACGGGGTGGGTGCGCGCTGGAAGCCGTGATGTGCAGAGGAGGTAAGCATGGCCCAGAGAATACGGAGGGCGGTCTCACGGTCTGCGACGTCGGCGATGGAAAGCAGAGGACCCCGGCAGAACCGGGGCCCCTGTCGCTTACTTTTCCTGCAGGAAGGTCAGCAGGTCCTGGTTGACCTTGTCCTTGTGGGTGTCGGTCAGGCCGTGCGGCGCACCCGGGTACACGATCAGCTTCGCACCCTTGATGAGCTTGGCCGACTGGCGGCCGGAGATGTCGATCGGCACGATCTGGTCGTCATCACCGTGGATGACCAGCGTCGGCACGTCGAACTTCTTCAGGTCGGCGCGGAAGTCGGTGGCCGAGAACGCGGCGATCGAGTCGTAGGTGTTCTTGTGGCCACCCTGCATGCCCTGCGCCCACCAGGCGTCGATCAGGCCCTGCGAGACCTTCGCGCCCGGGCGGTTGAAGCCGTAGAACGGGCCCGACGGGATGTCCTTGTAAAGCTGCGCGCGGTTGTCCATCTGCGCCTTGCGGATGCCGTCGAACACTTCGATCGGCAGGCCGTTCGGGTTGTCGGCGGTCTTCAGCATGAAGGGCGGCACCGAGCTGATCAGCACGGCCTTCTTGAGCCGGCCGGTACCATGGCGGCCGATGTAGCGCGCCACTTCGCCGCCACCGGTGGAGAAGCCGACCAAGGTCACGTCGTGCAGGTCGAGGGTGTTGATCACAGTAGCCAGGTCGTCGGCGTAGTGATCCATGTCGTTGCCATCCCAGGGCTGGCTGGAACGGCCATGGCCCCGACGGTCGTGCGCGATCACCCGGTAGCCGTGGTTGGCCAGGAAGATCATCTGCGATTCCCAGCTGTCCGAGTTCAGCGGCCAGCCGTGGCTGAAAGTGACGATCGGGCCGTCCTTCGGGCCCCAGTCCTTGTAGTACAGCTGCACGCCATCGGCGGTGGTGATGTAGCTGGCGGTGCGCGCGATGCTGGTGACGGCGGCCGGCGTGGCCGGTTCGGCAGCCTGGGCGGACAGGCCGGCCTGGACCGACAGGGCCAGCGCGGCAGCGGCCAGGGTGCGGGTGATCGTTTTCATGGGGGAGCTCGCTTGGGTGGGGGGTGTGGGACGTACTGTGCGCCGATGCCCGGGCGTTTCGGTGATGCATGGTCCGCAATACTTGATAGATCGTCTTGCACCGATGTGCGGATCAGCGCCGCGTGCAGGCGGCTGCGTCGCAACCACTGGCGGCGATGCGCCCTTTCTCCAGCACCAGAACCCGGTTGGCCCCCACAGCGCGCAGGACATGGCGATGCAGGCGCAACGGGCCGGCGGCTTCGGCTTTTCCCAGAGCAGTTCGAAGTAGCCTTCGCCGATCCGCCCGCGGATGGTGCCGGCGTCTTCGTGGTGCACCGATCCGCTGCAGGTCAGCCCGCGGTGCAGGCCCCAGGTCTGCAGCTCGGGCAGTGACTTCGAGCGCAGCGCCTCGTCGACCAGCTGCATGAGGCCAGTGGATGTGTGGGTTGCCAGGGACTGCATCGGAGAGTTCCGGAAGGGCTCATGTGCGCAGGGCGCACGTTGGGGCGCCCTGCGGTCTAACGCATCGCTGCAGACAACGGCGTTGTCAGATGTCCTGGTGGTGGTGTGCCGGCAGGGTCACCGGGGCATCGCCACCGCCTACGAAGTGGCGGACCACGGGGGCACGTTCGCCCTTGTGCAGCGCCCGCAGCGCTTCCTGGATCTGCTTGTCGTCGGCGGTGATGCGTTCGTGCTGGCGCAGATGCTCCAGCCAGGACGCCGCAACGAAATACTCCAGGTGGATGCCCGGGCTGGCGACATCCTCGACCACACCCCAGACCACCGCACCATCGCGGCGGCGGATGATGCCCAGCTGATGCATGTGCTTGTGGAAGGTCGCGCGGTCTGCGTCGTCGATGCGGTACTCGAGGGTGACCAGCACCGGGCCGCGATCATGCGAGACGGCCACCGACAGCTCCGGCGCGGGCCAGTGCCCGGCCGGACGCAGGTTCAGTTCCTCGGTGCCGGCAATGCGCACGCGCCACACCAGCAGGCCACCGACCGCCGCACCGATGGCGGCCACCAGCAGGGCCAGCTCCGGCGAGGTCTGCTGCGCCAGTGCGCCCCAGCTCAGGCCACCGGCGGCCATGCCGGCCGAGAAGATCATGATGTACAGCGCCAGGGCGCGCGCACGCACCCAGGCCGGCACCGACGTCTGCGCTGCGATCTGCAGCGAGGACAGCACGGTGATCCAGGCAAAACCATTGATCATCATCACCGGCGGCAGCAGATACCAGCTGCGCAGCAGCGCCAGGCCCACCAGGCTGCCTGCCAGGGCGAGCGTGGCCAGCAGCACCAGCATGTCGCGGTCGAGTTTGGCACGCAGCTTGGGCAGCAGCAGTGCGCCACCGACCGCGCCGATGCCGATGCAGCCCAGCAACATGCCGTACTGCCCTGCCCCGCCGTGCATCTGGCCGCGCACCACTACCGGCAGCAGCGCGTTGGCGGCGGCGGCAAAGAAGAAGAAGCCGACCGACTTGATCAGCACCGCCTGCAGCTTGCCGGCCTTGGTGGCGTAACGGATGCCTGCCTTAAGGCCGGCACCGAAGCCTTCCGGCGGCAGGCTGGACGCGGTCGCGTCGCGCTTCCACGCCCACACCACCGCCAGCATGGCGGCAAAGGTGATGGCGTTGAAGGCAAACGCGTACATGGCACCGAGCTGGGACACGATGACGCCGCCGATGGCCGGGCCGATCGAGCGCGCGATGTTGATGCCGATCGAGTTGAGTGCCACCGCCGACGCCAGCATCGGCTGCGGCACCAGTTCGGACACGATCGCGGCCTGGGCCGGCATCGCCATCGCCGCGCCGCAGCCCATGCAGAACGTCAGCAGCACCAGCAGTTCCGGGCTGAGCATCTGCAGGTGGGTCAGCACGGCCATCACCAGTGCCACCAGCAGCATCCAGCCCTGGGTGACTATCAGGTACCTGCGGCGGTCGACGATGTCGGCGAGCGTGCCGGCGGCCAGCGCCAGCAGCACGATCGGCACCGTGGTGGCGGACTGCACCAGAGCCACCATCAACGGCGAGCCGGTGCGCTCGGCCATGACCCAGGCCGCGGCTACGTCATTGACCCAGGTGCCGATGTTGCTGGCCAGGATGGCCAGCCACAGCGATCGGAACATGCCGATCTTCAGCGGGGACCAGGCGCCGGCCTGGGAAGAGTTCTGTGATGCGGTTGCATTCACCATTGCCATGCTCCAACGATTGAGGCGAACAGCGTGTCCTGGCCACCGGCCTGCTTCAGCGCAGGACCCGCATCCATCCAGGCCAGCTGCAGCTGCCATTGCCAGTATTCGCTGGCCTGCCAGCGTGTTTCGGATTTGTATTGATGGCCGATGCGACGGGGGCCGCCCGCCGTACCGGGCAGTGCCACCAGCGGCGCCGGCGTGGTGTAGACCGCATCGGCGCGGCGGTGCTTCCAGGCCAGCTGCACGCCCAGTTCGGTGGTCACCTTTTCATGCAGGCGCAGGGCCAGCGTGGGTTGGATGTCCATCAGGTTGGCCGGGGCCAGCAGGCTGGCTTCGCTGAAGTAAGCCGACTTCGGGTACAACGCATTGAACGTGCCCAGGCGACCATCGTGCAGGTTGCCATCGCCGCTGGCGATGTCCGCCTTGACGCCCGCCCGCGGCTGCAGCGGCACGTTCTGCCACTGCCAGCCGGTATCGGTAGCGACAGTCCAGGCACGGATGTCCAGGTCGGCCGCCGCCGTGCGCAGCTCGCCACCCTGCGCGACCAGTTCGGTGTTCCAGTCCAGGCCACCTGCGCGGGCGAACCAGCGTGCACCTACTGTCTGCCGGCGCTCGATGCCGCTGCCAGCGGCGAAGCGGCCCGCCTCCCGGCGGTAGTCGAGCAGGTACAGGTCCCACTGGCCTGGGCCGTGGCCGCGGGCGGTGGTGACGTAGGCACCCCACAGGTGCGCACCATGTTCACCGCGGTCATCGAAAGCGCCCGGGCGGTTCTCGACCGCGCGCAGCGCCATCAGGTCCAGCTTGCCCAGGCGACCGGCCCAACCGACGCGTGCACCGTCGAACGCAAGGCGGATGTTCGGCCCGTCTCGCACCGACAGCAGCCGCGAGCTGCCATAGCCGGCTTCCTGCCGGCCCAGCTGCACATGCATGCCGTTGTTTTCCCAGCGCCAGTACGCCTGCTGGATGTCCAGCGCACCGCGGTCGGTCTTGCCTGGGCCGCCGGCCTTGCCTTCTTCGGCATGGGCGCCCAGCTGCAGCATGGTCTGCCAGTTGTCCTGGCGGTACCGCGCCGATGCGAGGGCGCGCAGCAGTCCGTAGCCGTCCTCGCTTTCGCCGATGCCGAACCGGGTCGGGTCGTAGTACATGCCGCGCAGGCGCAGCGAGGCATCCAGCTGCAGCTGGCCATCGCCGACGTCGGTGCAGGCGCCGCCATCACAGGCCAGCGCCAGTGACGGCGTGGCCAGCAGGGCCAGGGGCAGAAGTACCGCACACTGGCGGGCAGCCTTCGCTGGCCGCGTGGCTTCGGAGGGAACGGTGTGGGCCATCGACCGCAGGGGTTCGTGGGGGCAGCACAGCTTGACGGTGCTTCGCGTGGCGGCGTAGCCCTGTTGGATGGCCGCGTTGATTACTCTTTCGGGTTACGTGCGGCGCCAACTAGGTCGATCACGCGCCGGCCAAAGGAGCAGGCATCGAGGGAATACGCGCCCGGCCCAAGTAGCAACAGGCCCAGCGGAAGCAGGACCAGAGCGGTCAACGGCCCGCTCCAAAGCATCACGCCGGTTGCCAGCAGCACGGCGAACAGGGTGAGCCATCCGGCCGCGACCAGCGCCGAGACCAGCAGCGAGACGGCGGTGTGCCACGGGTCATCGCCGATCGACAGGCACAGCGACGCGGCCAGGCACAGGCGCATCCAGAGCAGCCCGATGCCGGGCGCCCTGTCAGGGAACATCACGTAAAGCCGCTGCAAGATCGCTCCCCCTGAGCCATGAAGCGCATTAGTAGCCGGTGTAATCGGTTTCCGCCTGCCCCGAACGGGGTATATCGCGCCCATGCGCGGCACCGGCAGCTACTGCCAATGCGTTATGGCTGCCCTCTGCAACCGGGTGCTAAGCTCGCCCCGCTCCTGCTGGCTGGCCGCTGTCCGCGCACCGGGAGCCCTCCCCTACCTCGCCGCATCCCCGCAGTATTTCCGCATGATCCTCTGCCGCGCCGTCACCCGCCGCGCCATCCGGGTGCTCATCCTGAGCGCGCTGCTGGCCGTGTGTTCCGTTGCCTGGGCCACGCAGCATCCGCCGGTCCACGTGGGTTTCAGCGGTTACAACCACACCGCGTGGCGGGCCGGTCAGGGCGCACCGGGCGATATCTGGGATATCCAGCAGGACGAAACCGGCAAGCTCTGGCTGGCCACCGGCTCGGGTCTCTACACCTTCGATGGCCAGCGCTTCGAGCGCCAGGAAAGCGTGGCCGGCGCCGATGCGCCCTCGCTGAACATGATCACCCTGTTTGCCGACCGCCCGGGCAGCATGTGGATCGGCTACTACCACGCCGGCATCGGCCACCTCACCGGCGGGCGACACCTGAAAACGTACCAGCGCGCCGAAGGCGTGCCCCCCGGCGTGGTCTCCAGCTTTGCTTATGACGACCAGGGTGTGCTTTGGGCCGCCGTGGAACAGGGCCTTCGCCGCTTCATCAACGGCCGCTGGGAGAAGCTGCCGGCCTCGATGGGCGTGCCCGAGCGACGTGGCCATTGGCTGCTGAATGACTCACGCGGCACCTTCTGGGCACTGGTGGGGCAGCAGGTCTGGTACATCCCCAAGGGCGGCGCGCGATTCATCGCCACCGGCATCGGCGTTGCACAGATGTCCACGCTGGCCGAGAGTCCGTCCGGCGAAATCTGGCTGGCCGACCGCGGCCGCGGCACGATGCCGATTGCCGATGCCCACGGCATGCTGCCGGAGACCGAGCGTGAGGCGCGCCGCCTTCCCGATATCGTTGCCAGCCGCCTCGTCTTCACCTCCGATGGCGTGATGTGGGCGCCGATGCGCGGCATCGACGGCATCGGCGGCACCGCACGGGTAATCTTCGACGGCAAGACCGCGGTGGCGATGGAAACCTTCAACGTCGCCCAGGGCCTGACCTCGCCAGCTGCGGTGCCGGTGTTCGAGGATCGCGAAGGCAACATCTGGATCGGCACCAATCTCGGCCTCAGCCGCTTCCGCGCGCAGAGCGTTCGCACGCTCACCGAGGGGCCGAACGATCCGTATCGTGTGGTCAGCCGCAATTCCGCGGGCGACCTGCTCGGCTATGGCGAAGATCCCGTGCCCTACGCGCTGCAGCGGCAGACGGTGGACCTGTCGCGCGCCGGCCTGCAGGCCGCGGCGCTCGCCAACCGCACACCGTTCTGGCAGTTTGAATGGACCAACCTGGTGCTGCGGCGCGGGCGCGAACTGCAACGCATCCCGTTCCCGGGTACGGCCGAAGGCCTGCAGCCGCAGGCGCTGTATTTCCCCAATGCGCACGAAGCATGGGCCTGCGTGCAGGGCACCCTGCTCAGCCACTACGACAACGGCGCGTGGCTCAGCCCGGTAGACCTGCAGCGCAACAGCTGCAGCGCCTTGGCGCCGGATGGTCGCGGCGGCCTCATCGCCGGGTTTGCCGATGGCGCCGTCGCGCTCTACGACGGTACGCGGCTGCAGACCCTGGGCAAGAAGGACGGCCTGGACGTCGGGCCGATCACCGCGATCCTGGCGGAGGGTAACCTGCTGCTGGTCGCAGGTGAGAAAGGCCTGGCCATCCGCCGTGGCGCTTCGGCGTTCAGCGCCGTCCGCACCGATATTGCCGGCGTGCTGGAAGGCATCACCGGCATCGTGGTGGATCGCTCACGGCAGCTCTGGCTCAATGGCGGCCGCGGCCTTGTGCGGCTCGATCTTTCCACCGCACTGGAAAGCGCGACCCAGGGCGTCGTGGTCTCCCCGCGCCTGTTCGATGATGTCGATGGCATGCCGGGCGTTGCGCTGCAGAGCGGGCCGCTGCCCACCGCCCAGCTTGCGCCGGATGGCCTGCTGTGGCTGGGCACCAACCAGGGCCTGGCATGGCTGGACACCCTGAAACCGAACCGCAGCCGCTCGGCGCCGGTCACCAGCATCGGCAACGTCCACTATGGCGATGAGCAGGCGCCGCTGGCGGACGGCGCGACGATCCCCGCCGGCATCACCCAGCTGCAGATCGATTTCATCGCCCAGTCCCTCGCGCGGCCGGAACGCAATCGTTACCGCTACCGCTTGTCCCGCGTCGATGCGGGCTGGCGCGATGCCGGCAGTGCCACCACCGCCTACTACACCAATCTCGGCCCGGGCACCTATACGTTCGAGGTCATCGCGGCCAGCGAGGCATGCCGATCACCCCGATGTTCCATGTGCATGCGTGGGGCGTGCCCTACGTGGCGACCCTGATGGGCATCAAGCAGGTCTATCCGGGCCGCTACCTGCCCGGCAACCTGCTGGCCCTGATCGACCGCGAGAAGGTGACGTTCTCCCACTGCGTGCCTACCATCCTGCACATGCTGCTGGAACACCCCAGCGCGGCACAGATCGACCTGAGCCAGTGGAAGGTGATCATCGGCGGCGCGGCCCTGCCACGGGCACTGGCGCAGCGTGCGCTGGCGCTGGGCGTCGACATCTTCGGGGGGTATGGCATGTCCGAGACCTGCCCGCTGTTGACGCTGGCGCAGATCGATGTGGACGCGCTGGACGATGCGGAGGAGGAACTCTCGCTGCGGACCAAGGCGGGCATTCCGGTGCCGCTGGTGGATCTGCGCATCGTCGATCCGGAGATGCAGGACGTGGCCCACGACGGTGTCGCCACCGGTGAAGTGGTGGTGCGCGCGCCCTGGCTGACCCAGGGCTACCTGCACAACCCTGATGCATCGGCCGCGCTGTGGGCCGGTGGTTACCTGCACACCGGGGATATCGGCAACATCGATGCCGGTGGCTACCTGCGGGTGACCGACCGCATCAAGGATGTGATCAAGACCGGTGGCGAGTGGATCTCCTCGCTGGCGCTGGAGGACATCATCGCCCTGCACCCGGCGGTGAACGAGGTGGCGGTGATCGGTATCGCCGACACGAAATGGGGCGAGCGTCCCCTGCCCCTGGTGGTGCGGCATGCGGGACGCGAGGTGAGCGAAGCCGAGATCATCGAGCTGATCGCCGCGCGCAGCCGTGCCGGTGATCTTTCGCGCTATGCGATTCCCGAACGGGTTGCGTTCGTGGAGTCGCTGGAACGGACCAGCGTGGGCAAGATCAACAAGAAGAAGCTGCGCGGTCTACATGATCCAAGCACCGTCTGACGCCAACCAAACCGCGTGGACCGGCCGGTTCATCCACGCATGGCGTGGATCTACCAAGGCGGAACTCCCTCAGTAGATCCACGCCGCGCGTGGATGATTCTTGTGCAACGGGGTCGGAGCCCTTTCCTGCGGAAAGGGATCCGACCCCTGCCCTGCTTACAGGAAGTCGTAGCTCAGGGTGAAGCGCACGTTGCGGCCCGGCTGCGACCAGCGGCCGATGCCATCAGGGCTGGTTGCACCCTGGAAGATCGCGGTACCGGCACCCGCCGTACGCACGCGGTTCCACAGGTAGTACTCCTTGTTGAGCACGTTGTAGACGCCGGCGGTCAGGTTGATCTTCGGGGTGATGGCGTAGCTGCCGAACACGTCCAGCAGGGTGTACTCGCGCGCTTTGTAGGCGTAGACCGGCACCACTTCAACGCCGTAGCTGCCGTTGGTGATGCTCTTGCCGTAGTCCGACGGGTCCTTGCGCTGCTGGTGGGTGATGTTGGCGGTGACGCTCCAGCGGCGCGACGGCGCGTTGTAGGTCAGGCCGCCCACGGCCTTGGCCGGGATGATGCTGGCCAGCGGCTCGCCGTCGTTGTCGGTGCCTTCGTTGTACGAGTAGGCCACGCGGGCCAGCCAGTCATCGGCCAGCAGCCACATGCCCTCGGCTTCCACGCCCTTCACTTCCACGTCGCCGCGGTTGATCGGCATGGTGTAGGTGTAGCCGTTGCTGACCACGCCGCGGCTGTTGCGGTACTGGATGCCTTCGTCGGCCAGGTACTGGGCGGTGTCGATGAAGTTGCTGTACTTGTCACGGAACACCGACACGCCCACGCGCAGGCGATCGCTCTGGAAGCGCCAGCCCATTTCCAGGTTCAGGCTGCGCTCGGCATCCAGGTCCGGGTTGCTCCTGCCATCGGGCAACGACACCGTGGCGCCGAAGGACACGCGGGTGTAGTCGGTGCTGGACGCGCTGCCGTACATGTCATTCACGCCCGGCGCGCGGAAGCCGCGGCCGCCCTGCACCCACAGCGACTGGGTGTCGGTGAACTTGAATTCGGCGCCCAGGTTCCAGGTTGGCGAAGAGAACTTGGAGACGCCGACGCTGCCTGCGTCGTCCTCGTAGCCCGACTGGCCATTGCTACCGGCCGAGGTCTCCGGGGTGTACTTGTAGCTGTCGTAGCGCAGGCCGCCGGTCAGGCTGAGGCGGTCGTCGAGCAGGCGCACGCGGTCACGCACGTAGGCGGTCAGGTCGGTCTCGCGGGTGTCCGGCCACAGCGACGGATCGGTATCGCGGGTGAACAGGCTGCCATCGTTGCCCCAGCGCGAGTCCACGGAGTTCCAGTGGATTTTCGCCTGCTGCCAGGCGGCACCGTAGACGATGTCATGGCGCAGGCCGGCGGCTTCAAGGCTCTTGTCGAAGTCCAGGGCGACGCGGTTGCGCTTCTGCGTGTCCCAGCGGTTTTCCTGGCGCGAGCACGGATCGGTGGTCGAGCAGCGGGTGCCATAGGTGGCCGCGGTGCCGTTGGCCACCAGCACGTTGGTCTGGCCCTGGATGTAGTTCTTCTGGTAGTCGGCGGTGGCTTCCATGCTGTCGAACAGCGCGTTGTCCGCGCGCCAGGTGTACTTCAGGCCGTAGCGGTCGCGATCGCTGCGGTCTTCGGCGCTGCGGAAGAAGTACGAACCGGTACCATCGCTGCGGGTCCAGTTGTCGAGATCGTTGGTGGAGCGCGCGCGCTCATACACCACACCCAGGGTCTGGGTGTCGGTGGCCAGGAAGTTGACCTTGAACAGCAGGTTGTCGCTCTCGCGGTCGACCGGATCGGGCGTGCGGCGGCCCGGGCCAAGGCGATCGATGGTGGTGTCGTACCAGGATTCGGTCTCGTGGCCATCGCGCTTGGTGTAGACCAGCAGCGACTCGAACCTGCCGGTGCGGTTGGCCAGGGTCAGCGAACCCATGTTCTCGTCGCTGGAACCGGTGTAGCCGTACTTCACCGAACCGAAGCTGTCGTTGCCGCTGGCCTTGAGGAAATCGGCCGGGTCCTTGGTGGTGAACATCACCGCGCCGCTGAGCGCACCGCTGCCGGCGGTGATCGCGTCGGCGCCCTTGATGATCTCCACCGTCTTCACTGCTTCCAGATCGACGCTGCCGCGGCCGGAACGGAAGAATTCATAGGGCTGGTAGGTGCCCGGGTCCATGCTCTGCGGGAAGCTCAGGCCGTCCAGGGTGATGGACACGCGGTCGGCTTCCATGCCGCGGATGTTGAAGCCGTTGAAACCGGCGCGACCGAGATCGACCATTTCCACGCCGGGCACGTACCGGATGGCGTCCTCCATGCTCTGCGCGCCCTGCTGCTGCAGGTTCTTGGCCGACAGCGTGGTGACCTTCTGGTTGTCGGATTTCTTGCGCGTCTCGGTCACCTGGATGGTGTCGAGGGTGCTGTCGGCTTCAAGCGCGGCCGCACGGGCGAGGGCCGGCACGGCGAGGCTGGTGGCGACGGCAAGGGCCAGCAGTGAGGGTTGCAGTTTCATCGGGAACTCCGCAGTTGTGGAAGGTGGTTGTGCCCGTGGGCGATGTGGCCCGGGGCGTTCCTGGCTGCGGAGCGCCGGGGTGCGGCGCGGTCTGCGTTGCTGGGAGTAATCGGGAATGGGGTGTGGCTAGGGCCTGGAGACCTGCAGGCTGCCGATCTCGCTGCTGCCCTGCGCCTTGGCGGGGAGACCGCCGCCCTGGCCGGTATCGATCGGCACGGACAGGAATTCGTGCCCCCCGCCCTGCCGCGCGGCCTCGACCTGCACGCGGTACGCACCCGGCGGCAGCGCCTGGCCGCGATCATCGCGACCATCCCAGGCCACCGAATAGCGACCGGGCATGCGGGTCGGCCGGGCGATGCCCTGGATGGCCGGCAGATCGTCGCGGCCGTAGCGGCGCCACCACTGCGGCAGATCCTGCAGATAGCGGGAGCGCTCGCCCAGCACCAGCAGCTGGCGCACCGGGCTGCCATCCTCGCGGGCGATCCACATCGCCAGATAGGGCGCGTGATAGCGCTCACTTTCAAGCTGCGGCACCTGGTAGTCGATGACCAGCTGTTCGGGCGCAGCGGCTGCACCGTCGGTGGCCACCAGCAAGGACGGCCAACGCTGCGAGGCGAAGGCAGTACCGGTGTCGCTGAGGATGAGTGCGGCGACGTCCGCCATCGCATCGGCCAGTTCCAGCCCGGAGCGGATCGGCATCACCGACAGCGCAGTGGCCAGCGCATCGGCGCTGCTGGCATCGGGCGCCACCACCGTCGCCGACGGTGCGAACTGCATGGGCCAGCCCGACCAGGGGTCGAGAATGTGGCTGTACTGGCGACGGCCCACCGTGTAGCCCCGAGTCGCATGGCCGCTGGCCGCGATGGCCTGCGAGCGCAGCGCCACGGTGGCGAGCACGGGCCGGTTGTCACGCGGTGCGCGGGCATCGGCCACGCCCACCGGCCAGGGCTGCCCTGCCCCGCTGGCCTGCCGGTAACGGGCATCGCCGCCGATATCCAGAGCGATCGCGGTGGCGGCAGGTACCGCTGCACGCGCGGCGGCGAGAGCGCGATCGATGATGTAACCCTTGGCGAGGGCATCGACATCGAACACTACCGCTTGCGGACGGGTCACCGGCGCGCGGTCATCAAGGCTGACGTCGGCATTGGCCGCAGCCGAAGCCAAAGCACGCAGCTCCTCGCGCGTCGGCAGCACGCCGCTCTCCTGGGCCTGCCGCCAGCGCTGTGCCAGCGTACCCAAGCGGCAGCTGAAAAGCCCTTCGGTACGTGCCCGCCATTCCTCGCACAGACGCAGCACGGCGCGCAGATCGCCGGAAAGCTGCTGGGGTCCGCTGCTGGCATTGAAGCGACTGAGCTCGCTGTCCGCGCGCCAGCGGCTGAGCACGGCATCCAGTCGCTCGATCTCGGCCAGCGCCGCCTGCTGGGCAGCCGCCGCCTGCGCTGCAGGCGCGTCGATGCGCAGGTCCAGCGAGGTGCCGAGCACATCATCGCAGTGCAGTTCGGCAGCGCTGGCGCTGCCGGCATGCAGTCCGCACAGCGTCACGCAGGTCGCCAACAGCAGGTTGGAAAGGGACGTCATCGAGGGCTCGATCAGGCACGGGGCCTCCCGGACCACCTGATGCAGGCGGCCCGGTCAGCAGAAAGAACAACGGTTGCAACGACGGGTCACCCGCGCGGGGTGACCCGGGCAATCAACGGCGCGGTGCGGGTGCTGGCACCTTGGCGTCGGCCGCATCGACCACGCCATCCTTGTCGCGGTCGGCGGTTTCGAACAGTCGCTTGCCCGACACCTGGTACTCGGCGAAGTTCATGTGGCCATCCTTGTCACCGTCCAGCACGCCAAAGCGCACGTGCACCTGGCGGTCGCCGCCCTGGTCCAGGGCATCGATGCGGCGGTCCACGCGGGTCTCGAACTCGGCCAGGTACTCATCCAGGCTCAGCTGGCCATCGCCACTGCTGTCGGTGCGAGCGAACTGCGCATCGCGCACGCGCTGGTACTCGGCGCGGTCGACCTTGCCGTCACCGTTCTCGTCGTACAGCTCGAGGAAGCCGGCCGCGGTGTGGCTGGTCGGCATACCCAGGCGGCTGCGCTGCTGGTTGTCGAAGCGCTGCGCGCCGGCCGCGGTCTTCGCTTCGCGCTGCGGTGCGGCCTTGGCATCCGCGCCCTTGCTGGCCAGCGCCTTCTGCCCACCCTGCCAGGTCTTCTCACCGGCGGCATCGAACTCGGCGCGCGAGACCTGGCCATTCTCGTCGGTGTCCAGCGCAGCGAAACGGGCCTTGGTCTGCTCGGCCTGGGCGGCGCGTTCGCGCTCGATCTCGGCGGCCACGCGGGCATCGAACTCGGCCACGTACTCGGCTTCTTCGATGGTGCCGTTCTTGTCGGTATCGGTGGCATCGAAGCGGGTGCGGCGGAAGGTCTCGAACTCTTCCCAGGTCACCCGGCCATCGCCGTTGTCATCGTGCTCGGCGATGAATGCCAGCACGTTGTTGCCGTGGCCTCCCACCAGCGGACGCGGGGCGGGCGCGGTCTGTGCGGAGACAGCGGAAGAAAGCAGCAGCGCGGCAACGCACGCACTGGCAAGCACGGTGGTTTTCATGTCGACCTCGAAGGCGGTGTTACGGGGAAATCAGGGATTCAGCACGCGGAACGAGAGCGTGACGCTGTTGCTGTACTCGGCCACCGGCGCGCCGGCGGGCGCAGCGGTGCGGTGGCGGGTCAGCGCGATCCAGGTGCCGGCTGCGGACAGCGGCAAGCGCACGTGCCCGGCGGCATCACTCTTCAGGCTGACCACCTGCGGCGTGCGGTCCGAGCTCCACACCGCCTCGGTGACTTCCACGGCGTGGTCGGCCAGCGGCTTGCCGTCGTACTGCACGATGAAATCGAAGGTCCCGCCCACGTACAGATCGTTGGGATGGGTGACCGGTACCAGCTCTACGCCCTTGTTGCGCGGCGCCAGCGCGGCGCGGTCGGGATTGCCGACGGTGACGTAGCTGTCGGCCTGGGTGAGCGACTGGAAATCGGAGATCACCTTGGCACCGGCCGGAATCTTCACCGCCGGGTCGCGCGAACTCTCGCGCTTGCCATTCTGTTCCCAGGTGCGGAACAGCGCGCCCAGGCGCTGGCCCGTACTGAGGCGGTAGGTGCCCGTGCCTGCTGGCAGCGTGTACTCGGCCACGGTGCGGGTCTTCATCACCTGCGAGGCCAGCGGCGCCTGCTTGCCATCCGGGCCGGTCACGGTGAACTGGCTGTCATCGAACGCGGTTTCAGGGACGAAGAAGGTCTCGGCGAACGAGGCGTCGATGGCAACGGTCTGCCCTGCCCGCGGCGCGAAGTTGCTGGGCACCAGGTAGGGCGTATGGGCGTGTGCCGGCAGGGATGCAGCCATCGCCAGCGCTGCGGCGGCGAGCAGGGAAAGAGTCTTCATGGGACCTTCGTGTCGGTGAGCGTGGGCGCTGGCGAGACGAAGGTCCGGGGCTGGCGGACGGAATGCTATGCCAATGAGATTAGTTATCAATTGGTGAAATCTGGCGAAATGTATCGCTGTCTCCCGGGACGTGTCCCGACCGCAGCTATTCGCACCTCAGTCCATCGATGATCTTCAGCACGCGCTTGTCCCGCGATGCGAATGACGTGGGCAGGTGATTCTCGGCCATGTAGGCGTAGTTCGCCGTGTAGTCGGGTCCGCGCAGCATGCGTTGACAGGAATAGCGCTGGTGCATCGGCGCGAAGGAGCAGGAGGCCATCAGTTCGTCGTCTCCCTCCACGGCCGCATGCGGCCTGCCGTGCTGGCGCCAGATGAACCACGCGTCGCGCTCGCCTGGATCGGGAATGGCGAGGAGCCCGTCATCCAGGCGCTGGGCCTCGCCTGACCGGGAAACGGCGATGTCGTGGATATAGGCACCTGGCCCAAAGTCCACAAAGCGCCGTCCGCTGAAACTACGCTTCGAATGGACGGCGGACGAAATCAGAACGTCAGGGTCGATGCAGGCGTCGCCATCCTCGCGACAGTGGCTGGTGATCGCGAAGCTGCCATCCACCGCACCGTCCACGGTAGCAGCGGCCAGGCTGATGTTGATGGCATCGGGCACGCAGAAGCGACCATGCGCACCGTCGATGCGGTATCTCGTCGATCCGTCGCCACATCCAGCCAGCGCGACCGCCGTGAGCAGTGCGGCCAGCGCCGTGGCCGCCGTCGTGGGACGCGCGATCGTCATGGCATGCTATGCGCGCACCAGCGCCATCCACCGGTAGCCGACATACACGGCACCGGCGGCAATGGGCAGCAGGCTGATCCAGACCGGCAGCTTCAGCACGAAGAACATCACGACGCTGGCAACCAGTACCGCGACCGAAACCGCGATCACCCAGCCGTTGAACACCACGACATCGGCCGCGTCCTCATCCCAGCGGTTCGACGGCCGCCCCTTCACCGTGCGATGGCGGCGCAGCATCCAGACATCGATGAAGAAGTCCGCGATGCCTTCCAGCAGGCCCCCGATGAAGCCAGACATGTTCAATCCTTGAGCGTCGGCGCGTGGTGCCGATCTTCAGCTTCGACTGCGCTGGCCGTCAAGCGTGACCGCGCCGCCGCCCCTCAGCGAACATTGCCGACGGCGACCAGGAAGCCGATCAATGCCAGCCCGTAGCCGGCCAGCAGCAGGCCGGCGACAAGCCTTCGCCTGGGCCCGCCCATCGCAACCGACAGGATGACGCAGGCGATGGACGCTGCCGCGCCGAGTAGAAATGCCTGGAACAGCCCGCTACCGCCGACCGACCCGCGCCAGGCCAGGAACCCGGCGCATGCCAGTGCGATGGCGGCTGCCGTGGCCCAGAGAATGTTCATTGGATCGCCTCGGCCCAGATATGGAGCGCTACGCGCGCAGCATCCAGACATCGATGAAGAAATCCGCGATGCCTTCCAGCAGGTCCCCGATGAAGCCAGACATGTTCAATCCTTGAGCGTCGGCGCGTGGTGCCGATCTTCAGCGTCGACTGCGCTGGCCGTCAAGCGTGACCGCGCTCCCTGCGATCCGCCACATACAGCAGCAGCGCCCCGCAGCCCATCAGTACCGCCGTGGCCAGCAGCGCGCCCTGGTAGCTGCCGGTCGCCCTGGCCATGTACCCGGCGATGACCGGACCGATGATCTGTGCCACGCCATAGCCGAGGGTGATGCGCGCCATGGCCTTGGAGGGATTGGACGGCACATGGCGGCCAACCAGCGCCAGGGTGAGGCTGACGATGCCGACGAAGGTGGCGCCGAACAGCGCTGCCGACAACAGATTGATGGCCGTGCCGGACGAGACCGCAGGCAGCAGCATGCCGATGCCCTGCATTATGTAGGCCAGCAGCAGTGCCCGGGTGGCACCGAAGCGGCGGGCGATGCGGTCCCAGGCAAAGGTGGACGGCAGCGCGGCCACGCCGACGACAACCCAGACCCAGCCGCCCCTGCCCTGCAGCACGGGCAGCTTTTCAAGGATGGCGACGATGAAGGTGGCGCCGATGACGAAGCCGAAGCCCGCGCAGACATAGGCCGCGTTGAGCAGGCGCATCCACGCGGCGGACGTGGCCGGTGGAGCTGCACCCTGCGCAACCGCGGTGCTGGGCGCGGATGCCGGTGCGGGCATCCACAGCCAGGCCGGCACGAAGAACAGCAGGCCCAGCACGCCCAAGGCGATCCACTGCCCCGACCAGGTCAGCGCAGGCAGGGTCAACACCACCGCCGCACCGGACACCACGATTCCCAGCCCCATGCCGGTAAAGTGCAGGCCCAGGTCCGGGCGCCGCCCGCGCTGCAGCAGCCAGTTCAATACCAGGCCAGATGCCAGCAGCAGCCCGGCCACGCTGGACAGCCCCGACAGGAACCGCAGCACGCCCCAAGCCACCGGGTCGCGGGTCAGTCCCATGGCCACGGTACTGGCCACGGCCACCACCAGGCCGATGCGGTAGAGCACGTACTTCCGGCGGAGATCGCCCGCCGATGCCGCCAGCAGCGTGCCGGCCATGTAGCCGGCGTAGTTGATGGCAGCCAGCCAACCGGCGGCGACGTAGTCCAAGCCGGCCTGCGCCTTCATGATCGGCAGCATCGGCGTGTAGGCGAATCGGGCGAGGCCGACGGTCAGCACCAGCGCGCAGATGCCAGCGAAGATGACCCGAAACGGCGTGGTGTTTCCATCAACAGCAGCTTGGTTCATCGCATCGTGTGCCGTCTTCGCCGGATCCGGGGGGCGCTGCCGATGGTACAGCGCTGGGCCGCAGCCGATGCCATGCCATTTCGATATGGAATGACTGCATTATTTGTATTGGATGCATGGCTGGCGGGCGACCACACTGGCCATCCCATCCCACGCAACTGCTGAAATGAACCGCCCGCTCTCCCCCACCCCGTCCTGGATCCAGCACCATTACGCCGGCCTGCTGCTGACGGCCGCCGTCGCCGCCGTCGCACTCGTGCTGGGGCACTGGCTACCACTGGTGGGCGGTCCGGTGTTCGGCATCGTCCTCGGCATCGTGCTGAAGAACCTGCTCGCGCCAGGCAGCCGCTTCGATGCCGGCATCCGCTTCGGCGGCAAACAGGTGCTGCAGTGGTCGATCATCGCGCTGGGCTTCGGACTCAGCCTGGGCGAGGTGCTGAAGACCGGCATGTCATCCCTGTCGGTGACCCTGGTGACGATGTCGGTGGCCTTCCTCAGCGCCTGGCTGCTCGGCCGCTGGCTGCGCGTGGACGGCAAGATGACCGTGCTGATCGGCGTGGGTACGGCGATCTGCGGTGGCTCGGCGATTGCCGCGGTCACGCCCATCCTCAAGCCCGACGACCACGATACGGCGTTCTCGATCTCCACCATCTTCCTGTTCAACCTGGTGGCGGTGCTGCTGTTCCCGCTGCTCGGCCACCTGATGCACATGAGTGACCTGGGCTTCGGCCTGTGGGCGGGCACGGCCATCAATGACACCTCGTCGGTGGTGGCCGCCGGCTACGCCTACAGTGATCTGGCAGGTGGCTACGCGACCATCGTCAAGCTGACCCGCTCGACCCTGATCATCCCGGTCTGCCTGGTGCTGACCGTGGTGATGGCGGCCTTGGCCAAGCGCCGCAGCAACACGGCAGGCAGTGCGGGCGGCTTCAATCTCGGCGCGATCTTCCCGTGGTTCATCCTGTGGTTCCTGGTGGCGTCGGGCCTGCGTACCGCGGGCTGGGTACCTGAAGCCGCGCTGCCGGTGCTGCGTACCCTGGCTGAAGTGTTGATCGTGTTCGCGCTGTCCGCCATCGGCCTTTCCGCCAACCTGCGGCGCATGGCCGCCACCGGCATCCGCCCCATCGCGCTTGGCCTAGGTGTGTGGGTGGCCGTGGCGACCAGCAGCCTCGTGGTGCAGTACTTTATCGGGCAGCTCTGACCGAAACCCGCGCGCATGAACCTCCATCACCTGGCCATCTTCCACGCCATCGCCGAGACCGGCAGCATCTCCGCCGCTGCGATCCGCGTACGCGTGTCCCAACCGGCGCTGTCGAGGGAGCTGAAGGATTTCGAGGGGCGCCTGGGGGTGGTGCTGTTCGAGCGGCTGCCGCGCGGCATGCGGCTGACCGAACCGGGCAAGGTGCTGCATGCCTACTCGGCGCGGTTGTTCGCGGTGGCCGACAGCGCGCAGGCGGCGATGCGTGATTTCGCCGATGCCCGCGCCGGGCAGCTGTCGATGGGCGCCAGCAACACCATCGGCACCTATGTGCTGCCGCGTTTCGTCGCACAGTTCCGCACCCTGTTCCCGCAGGTGGGCATTTCCCTGTTCGTCGGCAACACCGAACAGGTTGCACAGGGCGTGGCGGACCTGCGTTTCACCGTGGGTTTCGTGGAAGGCCCGATCCGCGTCGAAGGCGTGGTTGCGGAGGAATTCAGCCGCGACGAACTGATTCCCGTGGTGGGTGCGCAGCATCCCTTGGCCAGGCGCAGACGCGCCAACCCGGCCGACATCAACGGATTGCCGCTGCTGATGCGTGAGCCCGGCTCGGGCACCCGCGAGCTGATCGGCGAGCTGCTGGAGCAGCTGGATGTACAGACCGGCAGCATCGTGGAGTTCGGCAATACCGAGGCGCTGAAGCAGGCCGCGATCCACGGCGGCGGCATTGCCTGGCTGCCCAGCATCAGCGTGGTGCGTGACCTGCAGGACGGCAGTCTGGTCCGGCTTCCGGTGCGGGCGCTGGGCCTGCAACGGCCGCTCAGCATCCTGCGCCGCGAGGGGGCCTACCAGGTGCCGGCGGTCGAGGCCTTCCTGCAGCGGGTGCGCAAAGGCTGATCTGCAGAGCCGAGCCCATGCTCGGCTGCAGGGCCTGAGTCGAGCATGGCTCGACTCTACAAAAGCTGGGCAAGCGCACGCGCCTGAGGTAGAACTAGACGACCGGTCTAATCGGGAGTATCGTGGCTCCCATGAACCCCGCTCCCGACATTGCAGGCACCGACGTCCGCCAGAAGATCCTGGCCAGCGGCCGCCGCACCATGGGCGGCAAGGGCTTCTCGGCGGTCGGCCTGAACGAGGTGCTGACCGCCGCGGGCGTGCCGAAGGGCTCGTTCTACCACTACTTCGGCTCCAAGGAGGCCTTCGGCGAAGCCCTGCTGCAGGACTACTTCGACGAGTACCTGGCCGAGATGGACCAGATCTTCGGCAGCGCCGGCCAGAACAAGGCCGAGCAGCTGGAGCGCTACTTTGCCGCCTGGATGGAGAGCCAGTCCTTCGAGGACTGCCAGGGCAAGTGCCTGGCGGTGAAGCTGGGCGCCGAAGTGGCTGACCTCTCGCCGGCCATGCGAGCGGCCCTGCGCAGTGGCACGGCCGGCATCATCGAGCGCCTGACCCGGGCGATCGAAGGTGGCCAGGCCGACGGCTCTCTGGCCAGCAACGGTGATGCAGCCGCGCTTGCACAAAGCCTCTACCAGCTGTGGCTGGGCGCCAGCATCATGGTCAAGATCGTGCGCGGCCCGCAGCCCTTCGAGAACGCGCGGCTTACCACCCGACAGATCCTGCATCCCTCACGCTGAGTGAGGGGTGCATCCGACACACTCCCTGCGGAGTGTTTTTTTACGACCGACCGCTAGACGACCGGTCTACTGCATCACCCTTCCAACAGGAGCACCACCATGAAAGTCCTCATCGTTCTGACCTCGCACGACCAGCTCGGCGACACCGGGCACAAGACCGGCTTCTGGCTGGAAGAACTGGCCGCCCCCTACTACGCCTTCAAGGATGCGGGCGCGGAGATCGTGCTGGCCTCGCCCAAGGGCGGCCAGCCGCCGCTGGACCCGAAGAGCAACGAGCGGGCGTTCCAGACCGAACTGACCCACCGCTTCGAGGCCGACGCCGACGCCAAGGCGCAGCTGGCCGCGACCGTACGCCTGGACAGCGTCGACGCTGCCGACTTCGATACCGTGTTCTACCCCGGCGGCCACGGTCCGCTGTGGGATCTGGCCAATGATGCCCACTCGATCGCGCTGATCGAATCGTTCGTTGCCAGCGGCAAGCCGGTCGGCCTGGTCTGCCACGCACCGGGCGTGCTGCGCCAGGTCAAGGCGCCCGATGGCAAGCCCTTGGTCGCCGGCAAGCAGGTCACCGGCTTTGCCAACACCGAGGAGGACGCAGTGGGCCTGACCCAGGTCGTGCCCTTCCTGGTGGAGGACATGCTGAAGGACCTGGGCGGTAACTACAGCAAGGGCCCGGACTGGGGTTCGTACGTGCGCCGCGATGGCCTGCTGGTGACGGGCCAGAACCCGGGCTCGTCGGCAGAAGCCGCCGCGGTGCTGATCCAGGCAGTCGCCAAGGCCTGAGCGCCATGAAGGAGCGGTCCGGCGCTCACACCCGGACCGCTTCACTTCGCCGTGCTACGGTGCGCGCAGAGGCACGCTGCGTATTTCCCAGAACGTTCCCCACACCGGGCAGTTCCCATGAAGCGCACCCAGGCGACACCCACAACGTCCACCGAGACGGAACCGCCCGATCTGTTCAGCGCCCTGCGCCAGATGCTGCTGCGTCATCGCGATGGCCTGCTCGTGGTCCACGACACAGATCAGCACTTCTACGCCAACTGCCGCACGCCGGCCGCCAATGGCAAGGCGCAGTTCTTCGGCGCGGTGAAGGTATCCGGGCGCAAGCACGCCTTCCACCTGATGCCCGTCTATGACCATTCCGAACTGCTGGCGGGCATCAGCCCTGCGCTGAAGCAGCGCATGCAGGGCAAGTCCTGCTTCAACTTCGACCGCTGTGACGAGCCACTGCTGCAGGAGCTGCAGGCGCTGGTGGACCGGGGCGCCGCCCGTTACGCGGCCGAAGGCAGGCTCTGAGGCCTGCGCGCGCATCCATCCGGCAACGCGACGCTGCCGGATGGGCGCGCCACCCTCAGAAATCGATGGTCGCCGACAGCGTATAGGTCCGCGGTGCACCCAGCGCCAGGCTGGACAGCAGTGGCTGCCCCCAGTAAGCGGTATTGGTCAGGTTGTTGACCGTGCCGCGCAGTGTCAGCGGACGACCCGAGAGCCGCGTGCTGTAGCGCGCGCCGAGGTCATACACGGTGTGCCCGGCCACCCACTGCGTGTTGTCGGCGCTGATGAACTGCCGGGACATGGACGTGATGCCCCCATTGATGCTGACACCTTCCAGCATCGGCAGGTCCCATTCGGCGCCCACCTTGCCCTGCACCTTCGGCAGGCCGGTGGCCAGCTTCCCTTCATTGATGCCGCTCTGGGTGCGGGTGAGCTTGGGCTGCACATAGGCCACGCCACCCATCAGTCGCACGCCCTCCAGCGGCGAGCCGAAGAAGCTCCAGTCCGCGCCGCGGTTGCGCTGCTCGCCGCCAAACGAATAGATGTTCGAGACGGGGTCGGTATAGCCATTGGGCCGCTTGATCTCGAACAGACTGAAGGAATGCGCAAAGCGCCCCGCGTCCAGCTTCAGGCCCAGCTCTTTCTGCCGGGTCTTGAACGGCGGAAACACCTCACCGGCATTGGCCGCGGTGGTGGGCGCGGTCGCGCCCTGGCTCAGGCCCTCGATGCTGTTGGCATACACCGACACCTTGCGGCCCAGCTTGAACAGCACCGCGGCGGCAGGCGTGGTGGCGCTCTGCTTGTAGCGCGAAGACAGTGCACCGGTGTTGATGTCGAACGCATCACTCTGCACCTGCTGGCGGCGTACCCCCAGGGTCACCTGCAGGCGATCCCCGGCAAACCCCATCGTGTCGGCCACGCCCACGCTGCGCAGCTTCACCTCGGTATGCATGATGTGCGGGGTGATGAACGGCGGCGCCTCGTTCCAGGTCGGGGCGTACAGATTGGTCACCCAGCTGGCCTCGGGTACGCTGCGGCGGCCGTAGTCGTCCTGCTTGTGCTGGTAGGCGGTCGCATTGGCCGCCACCTGGTGGCTGACCGGACCGGTCTGGAAACTGCCACGCCCCCCCACATCCGCCGACTGCTTGCGGGTATGGAATGCCAGCTGGGCCACGGTGGTGCGGAAGTCGCCGGCGTCGTTGAGCACCAGGGCACTGATGGCGCCGTTGTAACTGTAGTTCGTCTCGCTGGCACCGAAGGCGGCATAGCCCATCAGGTGATCATTGAAGTCGAACTCACCGCGCGCGATCGCTCCCTTGTCACGGCTCTCCACCCTGCCCCACACCGGGTTGATCAACACATCGGCACGCGGCGGCCTCGGCACGGCCACGCCCACATCCAGGCTCACGCCGCGGGTCGGGCCGTGGATGAGATCCTCGGCGCTGTAGACATCCAGCGATGCACGGCTGCGCTCGCCGCGCCAGTCCAGAGCCAGCGACCCCAGCTGGTAAGCCTTGTCCTGGTGGCGGATGGCACCCTCGCCATCACGATACACACCGTTGAAACGCACGCCCCACTGCTTGCTGCTGCCGAAGCGGCGGCCGACATCCACGTGACCGCCGAACTGCGCGTCCGAGCCGTAGTCCATGCTTACCCGGGTCAGCGGCGCATCTGCTGCGCGCTTGGGAATCAGGTTGATGGTGCCGCCCACCGAACCGCTCGGCGGCATGCCGTTGAGCAGCGCCGACGGTCCCTTCAGCACGTCGATGCGCTCGAACATCTCCGGCGAGGTGCGGTAGAACGGCGCCATCCCGAACATCCCATCCACGGTCATGTCCGTCGTGCTGGAGGCAAAGCCGCGGATCGAATAGTTCTCGCTCCATGCGCCCGAAGCGTTGTTGGTGAACACCGTCGGATCGGCAGCGGCAATGACCGATGTGATGTCACGCGCCTGGCGATCGGCGATGTAGGCCTCGGTGTAACTGATGGTGTTGAACGGCGTATCCATGAAATCCCGGTTGCCGAGCAGCCCCATGCGACCGCCAGCCGCGACCTGGCCGCCGGCATAGGGATCGGTGACGGCCTTGGTCTCGCGGACGTTGACCGAATCCAGGGTGGAGACCTCGGCCGAACGGTCGTTGGCCAACGCAATGGCCTGGGCCAGCGCGGAAGGCATGGGAATGATGAGCAGACCGCCAAGGACGAACAGCAGCGGAGTAGCGGCACGCCTGCGCAGGCAGGAGAAGGGAGCAAAGCAACGGACATCGGACGTCATTGGTGTTCCTGGGCATGACGAGGCCTGCGCCGTGGCGCGGAGCCCGACGATCGAGGGAGTGCTGACGCAGGCGGAGGTTGTTGGCTGGGCCGATGCCTGGCTGGGAGCGGGTGGACGCGATTGCTACGATCACGCCCTGGCGCAGGCGATGTGCCGCGCGATGCGATTAATTATCATTGCTATAAACTAAATGGTCAAGCCAACCGGCAAGGTCGCCGCGTGGCCGCGCCCGCAACAATGGAAGGTCGATGAAGGACAGCGAACAGGCCCCCGCACGCGGGCGCCCGAAGAAACTCAGCCATGCACGCATCGTCGAGACCGGGATGGCCATGGGCCTGCGTGACCTGACCTTTGTCGGTCTGGCCGCGTCGCTGGGGGTCACCCACATGACCCTCTACAACCACATCTCCAACCTGGAAGCGCTGAAAGGTGCCGTGGCCGAGGCCATCTTCGACGGCTGGCAGATGCCGCCGGTGGATGCCGCCAACGGGCAGGCCCTGCCCGACTATCTGATCGTCTTCATCGCCTCGCTGCGGGACCTTGTCATCGCCAACCCCGGCCTTACGCCTTACCTGCTGCGGCGCTCGCTGGCCTCGCCTTCGATGAGCGGGCGCATCGCCGAGCATCAGGCGTCTGTTGCCGCCGCCTATGGCCTGCCGGCACAGCAGGCACGCTGGCTGCTGTCGACCGTGGCATTCCATTGCGTCGCGGTTGCCGAGACGCTGTACGCCAGCACGCGGGAAGACGGGCTGTCAGACGGTGAGCGCGCGCGTGATGCCGACGAAGTGGGCCGCGAATTCGCCCAGGGCATGCATGCTCTGGTATTGGGCGCGCTGCAGGTCGTACGTGGCGAAGTGGATCTGCAGTCCCTCTCGCTGCCGCCGCCTGCGGCAACGCTGGCCTAGCGTTCCCGGCAGCGCAGCCACCCGCCCGACGGCGAGGCCACCTGTTCCCAGCCATTGGCCAGCCGCCGGAAGGCCTGGCCACCAATGCAGGCGGTGCCGGTCCGCTTGGCTTCGGCCGAACCCAGCGCAGGCAGCGCGCTCACCTCGGTGGAGGGGCCGGGACGTCCGGCCTGGCGGGCTTCGTACTGCAGGGTATTGGCCTCGACCCCATCGCAGTACGCCTTGGCCGCCGGATGCGGATGATTCGGCCACGCGTACTGCGCGCAGTTGAAGGGCGTGGTGCTCTTCGCCATCGAATTGTGGGCCGGCCGTGGCGCGGCCGGCAGCGGTTTGCGCGCGGGGCCGGTCGCGGAGCGGATCTGCTGCGCGGCGGCCGGCAGTGCGGCGACCAGCAGCCACGCCAGCACCAGGGGGCGAACTTCCATGACCTGTCCTCGTTCCTTGAGTCTGCACTGCGGTGGCGCGAGCGTGTGACGCGTCACGCTTCCCATGGATCAACGCGCTGATTCTGCCGCAACCCCCCGCCTGCCGATACCGGCCCGCGCGCCTGCCATGCGCACGTTTCATCCTGCGGTCTGCGATCTGACACACGCAGGACGTTTGCGCCGGGTCACAACTCCGGACATCCAGCGTTGACCTGAAAGCGACACGCACTGACGCTTACGACACCGCGCGCCACCTCGGTGGCCAGGGAGCGCGGTCGAGTTCCTCCTGCATGACCGGCACCCGCCGGGTTCCAACCGCAGTCCTCACCCACTCACACGCGCAGTGCCTCCGCATGGCGAACGCTTTCGCCGTGAGGGCGTCCTGCGTCCTGGAAAAACCTGACGGAGACACTGCAATGCGCCTTGCCACGTTCCTGTTCGCCCTGGTCCTCGGCGCCTTTGCCGGCGCCGCCCACGCGGAAACGGTCACCCTCAACAAGGGCGGCTTCGTGCTGACCTACGACTGCAGCATCCACAGCGCCACCCGTTACGAATACACCCTGCTGGCCGATACCGGCACGGCCAAGCGCCCGTCCAGCTTCTACAAGGACACGGACCTGCCCACCGGCTGCCTGGGCCAGAACAGCACCGCCTCGTACGCCAGCATCCATGCCGGCTATGACCGCGGGCATCTGGTCACCTCCAACCACATGGACTACGACACCACCTACATCCGCCGCGCCAACTTCATGACCAACATCGTGCCGCAGGTGTCCAGCTTCAACCAGGGCATCTGGGTGAAGGCCGAGAACGTGGCCGAGTGCTACCGCGACATCGCGCCGGTGGACGTCTATGGCGGCGTGGTCTACGGCGATGCCGCCAACGATTACTTCCTGGCCAGCCACGGCATTCCGACGCCGGAGTTCTTCTGGAAGACGATCATCACCCGCGACCCGCAGACCGATACCGCCAAGGCGATCAGCTGGATCATTCCCAACGAGGCCAACCTGGGCAGCCTGGACAACTACCTGGTGACCATCGCCGATCTGGAAGAACTGCTCGGCGCCAGCTACGTGGCGATCAACGCACCGGCGTCGCTGAAGAACATGCTGCCGGCGACCACCTGGCCGCAGCCGGCCGGTTGCGACCTCGGCTGAGCCCTGCAGCCTGCCCCGGCCATGCGCCGGGGTGCGGGCTGGGTGCGGCGGTGGTTCATCCATTGCACGCGGGCCTGCTCTAGCATGGGCCATGTCCTTTGACTGCCCGGGAACGCCATGACGGATCATTCCTCTGCCGCATTCACTGAAACCGAACGCCAGCACGCGCTGGATGCGCTGCACGTGGTCGGCAGCCTGCCCGAGCCGGCCTACGACGATATCGTGAAGGTGGCGGCCGCCGTCTGCGGTACGCCGATGGCTCTGGTGACCCTGATCGATCGTGATCGCCAGTGGTTCAAGGCCCGCATCGGCGTGGATGGCAGCGAAACCGACCGCGACGTGGCGGTGTGTGACCACGCGATCCGCCAGCCCGAGCAGCTGCTGGAAGTGGGCGACCTGAAGCAGGACAGCCGCTTCGTCGACAACCCGGTGTTGAATGAAATGGGTGCGCGCTTCTACGCAGGCATGCCGCTGGTCACCCGCGAGGGCGCGGCGGTCGGCAGCGTCTGCGTGGTCGATCTGACCCCGCGCTCGCTCAGCCCGGAGCAACGCGACGCCCTGCAGGCCCTGGCCCGGCTGACCATGACCCTGATGGAAGCGCGCAGCCGCGAGCGCGAGCAGGAAGTGGCGACCATCCTCGAGCAGAGCCCGCTGGTGGAAGCCGCACATGCCACCACCGGCACCGCCTGCACCGTGGTCATCCTGGAGCTGCAGGACCTGGCCGCATTGGTGGAACAGATGGGCGAGCGCAGCCTGGAGCGCCAGCTGCAGCAGCTGGACGTTGCTCTGGAGCAGTGCCTGGATGCCGGGCGCGGCGACAGCATCAACCGGGTCACCGGCAGCGGCGAGTTCATCGCGTTGCTGGGCAGCGACCAGGCCACCGCGACCCTGGCCGCCCTGCAGGCCGTGGCCGACGATGCTTCCTCGCGATTGCCGCGGCCGCTGCTGCTGGGTGCCGCCGGCGGCACCGGCGAGGAGAGCACCAGTGCGGTGTTCCTGCGTGCCGACCGTGAGCTGAGCGCGCGGAAGGACGAGCAGCGCTGAGCCTGCGTCAGGCAGGCTCGATTCAATCGAAGTAAAGCATCATGGCCGGCCCGCTGCATCCAGCGGGTACCGGCTCCAGCACCATGCCGGGCAAAGCCTCCATGTTGCCGCCGCCAAAGGTATGCGGCTCGCCGAAGGCCACGCGCGTGCCAGTGAGGGTATTGCGCACCCCCACAGGCGCGCCACGCAGCGTGTCCAGTTCGAAGTACGCAGGCCACAGCGCCAGTGTTCGCTGATCGCGCGCACCGACGAAGTACACGCACTCGCCGCGCGGCGCGATCGCACCTGTCGCTGCAGCCGTCAACAGAATGGAAGACTCCGCCGGGGTCAGCTTCACCAACCGCAGCTGCGACGAAGGGTGGCGATCACCGCCCCCCGCCGTGCTGCAGCCTGCCACCGCGGACAGCAGCATCAGCACAAGGCTGTTGCGGCGTGTCCGTGTCTGGGTCATCGATCCCATCTGCCCTCCTGGCTGACTTCGTTGACCGGAGCTTACCCTGCCGCGAACGTGCAGTCTGCGCTGGCGACGAGGCTGACGAACGCCCCGTGCAGTGTGGCGTTGTGGTGCTCGACGATGGTCTGCGCCTCAAGCACGGGCGAATCAGTGGTGGTGTGCGCGTCGGCTACCAGCACGGCAGAAATGCCGAGATCGCTCGCAGCGCGGCAGGTGGTATCCACGCAGTAGTCCGTCTTCATGCCGACGATGACCAGTTCCTCGACGCCGGCCGCCGCCAGCCGCTCGGCCAGGCCGGTCTCGAAGAAACAGCTGGGCCGCGTCTTTTCGAACACGGTGTCGCGCGCCGGATCGATGGCGAGGTCGGCCAGCAGCTGCGACAGCGGGCCGTCGCTGGCCAGCGGCGAGCCTGCGGGGCCGACGTGGCGTGCGGCAAACACCGGGGCATCGGCGGCATGTGCGCGGTCGATCAGCGCATTGATGTTGGCCAGCACGTCGTCAGCGCGGTACGGGCGGTGTGCACCGTTGAACAGGCCGTGCTGCATGTCGATGACCAGCAGGCCGCGACGGGGGTTTCTGGAGGCGCTCATGGTGTTTCTCCTGTGGGGTGGGCACGGACGGAGAAACAGAAGACCCCGTCCATGACTGGCGGGGTCCTGCGAGGGTGCGCTACTTCACGTCACGTAACGACCTCACGACCCGCCAAAGGCAGCCGTGGTGGTAGTGACGGTGGCGGCGCGGAGGACCATGCGCCCGATGCTGCGTCAGCGCGTTGTCGTGGTCAAGCCCTCATGCCGGCGACAGCGCCTGCAGCGCATCGAACACCGGGGTTTCGCCCTCGGTGAGTTCGATGATGCAGCGGCGCAGCTGCGGATGTTCGATCAATGCCAGCAGCGTGGCGGCGACGTCGGCGCGGGCGATGTTTCCGTAGGGAATGGCCAGCCCGGCACGCACCCGGCCCGTGCCAGGTTCGTCGGTGAGCGTGCCCGGGCGCAGGATCACCCAGTCCAGCGGGCTTTCGGCCAGGTGCACATCGGCACGCTTCTTTACCACCATGTAGTTCTCGAACGTATCCGACAGGTGCTTGCCGCGCCCGGCCTCCGGGAAGGCCGACACCAGCAGGAAGCGCGGCACGGCGGCAGCCTGTGCGGCGGCCACGGCCAGTTCCAGTCCACGCCCATCGATTGCGTCGGTCATCGATGCGCCACCCTTGCCACCGGCACCGGCCGAGAACACCACCACTTCGCAGCCTTTCATCAGTACCGCCAGCGCGTCGACATCCAGCTGCAGCAGGTCGCCCTGCACCGGGCGTGCGCCGAGGGCGGTGAGTTCGGCGGCCTGATCCTGCGCACGGTGCAGTGCCAGTACGCGGTGGCCGCGTGCGCTGGCTTGCTGGGTCAATGAACGGCCGACCTTGCCGGCCGCGCCGACGATGAAAACCTGGCTCATTCAAACTCCTCTGGGATAGCTGGACGTGAGTGTGGACGGACACGATCGAACGCAGCGTGATTGGCAGAAGCGCGGATTTGTTCGCTGACGCCGTCAGCAATGGCGGCGTTCCTGCGGATTCTGTCACCCAGGGGCCCCGCATGCATCCCGATATTCCCGACTGGCACGCTACGGAGGTATCGATGGCGACACTGATCAGGCAGAGTTCACCGTTTACAGCGCCGTCCTGGGCGCCGCGGTGTTCGTGGTCACCAATCGCTGTTGCTGCTCAGTGCCGTGAGATGCGCCAGGCCTGTCAGCCGTCAACGCGGAACCTTTGGGCGTGATCGCCGGGAAGATGCCGCCTGCCCTGGCGACGGCGATGGAGCTTCCGCTGGTCCGTACAGGCGCTGGCAATCCGGGCAGAAAAACGTTCGCCGCTGCGTGGTTCCCATGTACAGCTTGCTGACTGGCCCACCACAATCCGGGCACTTCTTTCGAGTGTGAACCTGCCAATGCTTTTTGAGTTCGTGCCCACGCTTCCAGTGGAGGAAGTCGAAACTGTAGTCGCGCGCCTCCTGGATCAGGCGGCTCAGCACACGGGGAGGCAGGGATCCTACCCGACTCCCTGGGTGCACGCCGATGCGGAACAGGACCTCGTTCTTGATGATGTTGCCGACCCCGGAGAACACGGACTGATCCAGCAGGGCATCGCAGACCTGGACATCGGGCATGGCCTTGAGCTTACGACGCGCCAGGCGCGCATCCCAGAGGTCGCTCATGACGTCTGCCCGCCAATCGTAGACATCGTCCAGCGACTGCTCGATGAGCTTCACCGAGCACGCATAGAAGTTCAGCTCTTCCCTGTCGAACTGGAGCGAGACCCTCGGCGCGGCATCCTTGCGCTCGTTGATACGGTAGCTGCCAAACATCATGAGGTGGA
The DNA here is from genome assembly GCF_056759115.1 of Stenotrophomonas sp. STEN087. NCBI lineage: Bacteria > Pseudomonadati > Pseudomonadota > Gammaproteobacteria > Lysobacterales > Lysobacteraceae > Stenotrophomonas > Stenotrophomonas sp. STEN087. Next base: position 62,644 of record NZ_JBRRCR010000001.1, read on the forward strand.
TCCGCAGAGTGACATGGCTGAATTCCAGGAGGAAATGCTTGCCCCAGCTGCGTACCGCCTTGATCCGGCGTCCAACCAGAGGCGTCAGGTCGACGCGGCTGTTGCCACCGACCTCGCGCACTGTTCTGCCCCTGAACCGGGCCGTTTCCTCGCGCAGCAGTACGATCGAAGGACCTTCAGGCATGCGTGTTCTCCTGCAGCAGCGTCTGCAGACGCAGTGCATTGGGTATGGCGTTCCCATGCGCAGTGTTGTCGAGGATGATCCAGGCCGGACCGTCTCCTGCGGCCGCACCTGCCGCCTGCGCCAGGGCCCGCAGATCATTGTCCCCGTAACTGCTGTAGTACATCCGCGGCCTGCCATGCCATCGCCAGTAACTCCAGTGGCGCGCGCCGCCAGGCTCAGCGGCCTGGGCAACGCGCGCGGGATCTGCAGCGACGCGCGCGATGCCATGACGCTCCAGCATCGAGTCCGCCGCCGCCGAAAACCAGCTTTCGTGACGGGGCTCGCAGGCGATGGCGACCCCCGTGCGACGCCGGACGGCGCGGAAGAAGGCGGATACCACGCGGGCATCGAAGTCCAGCCGCGGCGGCAACTGCAGCAGCAATGCGCCCAACCGGTCGCCCAGATGGTTCACCGCATACAGGAATGGATCAAGAAGCGGTGCCGCCCCGCGCAGGCCGAAGTCATGACTGATGGTCTGCGGCATCTTCACCGAGAAGCGGAAATGCGCGGGGACAGCCAGCGCCCATCGCGCATAGGTCTCCGGCTTGTGCGGACGATAGAACGAGGAGTTGATCTCCACCCGGGAAAACCGCGTGGCATAGCGCTGCAGTGCACTCTGCCCCTCGCCGAATTCGCTTGCATGGGCGGAAGGCAAGGACCACCCCGCACAGCCCACGTGAATGGATTCGAAAGCTGAAGTGTCGGACGCGGTCTGCATCCATCAAGCCTCGCCCATCAACCGTGCTGCGGTGGTGAACCGGGCCCCTTTCGGCGTGAAGTGCTTCAGGGGTACAGCGCCTTCGCATGCCGCACACAGGGGGCAGGCATTGCCTTGATGCGCGGAAGCGGACAGTACCTTCCTATAAGAGGTAATGAACAAGGTTCGGCATGCAGAAGTACGGAAGTGAACGGGTCCAGGAACAGTGCCTGTTGCTGGTGGAGGATCAGCTGGACCTGGCCGAACTGGTCGAAGATGCGCTGTCCATCGACGGCAGTACCATCACACATGCTGAGAGCGTGTTCGAGGCACTGAGCCTGCTCCGCAACGGCCAGTTTGACGCGGCGATTCTCGATATCGAGCTCGGCGACGGCGTGGTGTTCCCGGTCGCCGACAGGCTGGCGGAGCTGGGGGTGCCATTCCTGTTCGCGTCGGCGGTCTATGACCAGGTGGTCCCCGCTCGCCACCAGAAGGCCCGTTTCGTGGCCAAGCCCTTCCACATTCCGCAGCTGCAGGAAGCGGTCAACCAGACGCTCGCGCAGGGCCGTGCCGCGCGCCCGTCATAGCGCTGAGATTTCATCCACACCAAGGAACTCCTCTGATGAGTAAGCTACCGTTCAACCCCACGGGCGACGCCAGCGACCAGGACAAGGCGCATACGCCGGACAAGGTCCGTACCGACCAGAGCTGGAAGAAAGGCAAGGACATGCCGGAACAGGATGAAACGGCACATCCGGACGATTACGAGCAACCCGAGGTCGATCCGACGAACGGTCGTCGGGGGTCGAAGGACTGAGCTGCATCCCTCCCCTTCAAAGTGCGTCGAACCAGCTCGCGTACGGCGTATTCTTTACCAGGTAGCGGTTGTAGTCCTTGCCACCATCTGTCCACCACACCGGGCCACGCTCGCCGAGACCTCGTTTAGCCGCATCCACCGCACGGCGTGCATTCCGCAGCGCCGTCGCCTCCCCACTCCTCAGTGCGGCCTGCACCGCGCGCCGCGCGTCCATGAGCGCCGCCACCCACCGCGCACGCTCGGTGGCGGTGAGATTCGGGTTGGTCGCGCGCCAGAGCCGGCCGCGCACCACGATGTACCGCTTGTCAGGGGTGAGTGGGGGATCGCTCGCTCGATCGCTTCTCACGGGGTCAGCACGATCTTCCGGCAGTCATCGTCCTTCGCATCGAACATGGCATAGCCCTGCGCGGCTTCGGCCAAGCTCATCCGGTGCGAAATGATGTTGCCGGGGTCCAGCTTGCCCTCCAGGATGGCGGTCAACAGCTCGGGCATGAGGCCCTGCACATGGGTCTGCCCCATCTTGAAGGTCAGGCCCTTGTCGAATGCATCCCCCAGCAGAAAGCCGTGGATGAAGCCGGCATACACACCAGGAATGCTGACCACCCCACCGCGGCGCGCGGCAGCAATGCACTGGCGGATCGCCACGCCGCTGCTGCCTTCAAGCTTCACTGCGGTCAATGCAGTTTCAAGCGAACTGCCCTCCGCCTCGAACCCGACCGCCTCGATGCAGGCATCCACGCCTCGCCCACTGGTCTGGCTGACGATGTAGTCGGCCGGATCGTCCACCTTGCCGAAATCGATGGGCGTGATGCCATAGGTGCGTTGCGCGAAGTCCAGCCGATACGGCAGATGATCCACCATGAAGATGGTTTCCGCACCCAGCAGGCGGCAGCAGGCAGCGCTCATCAGCCCCACCGGGCCTGCACCGAAGATGGCTACCGTCGAGCCCGCCTTCACCCCGGCGTTGAGTGCGGCTTGATAGCCGGTCGGCAGGATATCGGACAGGAACAGCACCTGTTCATCTGCCACGCCTTCAGGAATGCGCAGTGGACCGACGTTGGCCTTGGGCACCCGCACGAATTCCGCCTGGCCGCCAGCGACCCCACCGTAGAGGTGGCTGTAGCCAAACAATGCGGCAGGCGGCATCAGTCCCTTCGCATTGAGCGCCGCGCCTTTGCCGGGATTGGTGGTTTCACACGCGGCATACTCCGCCAGCTGGCAGTGGAAACATTCACCACAGGCAATCACGAAGGGGATGACCACACGGTCACCAGGACGCACTTGAGTCACGCCCCTGCCGACCTCTTCCACGATGCCCATGAATTCATGGCCAAGTACATCGCCGGTTTGCAGGTCGGGTATCTTGCCCCGGTACAGATGCAGGTCCGAGCCACAGATGGCAGTGGCGGTGACGCGAAGAATGAGGTCGTCCTCGGCGGCGAGTGCCGGATCGGGTACGGTCTCAACGCGGACGTCCTTGCGGCCGTGATAGGTCAGCGCCTGCATCGTCGTTCTCCTGCCGTTGGGGACTGCAGGGTTGCATGGGCACGGCTGTGCCCACGGTGACCTTGTCGTGTGCGGCGTGTAAATTCCACTGTTGCAGCTTCAGCGGCCTTCGGCATCCACGGTGATCTCTCCCGAGGTTTCCAGCATGGCCAGTTCGATCTGGTGATGGCCATCGCAGCCTGCCTTGCGCATGGCCACGTCCAGGTCCTCCGGCGCCACATTGCAACGGCGCAATTGCTCCCAGAACACCTTGCCGTTGCGCACCAGCACCACCGGCGCGCCCTCCACCCAACGGTGCAGCCGACGATTGCGCGCGGTCACGAAACCCACCAGCCAGTTCAGACCCAGCAACGTGGCGGCAAGGATGAGTCCGCCAAGCAGTGAGGTGTCCTCACCGATCAGCGAGTTCTGCACTGCCGTGCCCAGCAGGACGATCACCAGCATGTCGAACGGTGCGGACTGCCCGATCGATCGCTTGCCACTGAGGCGCGTCAACAGCAGCACCACCACGTAGACGGCGGTGGCCCGTAATACGAACTCGAACCACGGCATGCCCAGCTCGAACAGATCGGTCACGGTATTCTCCCTGCATGGCCTGCCCGGAGGGATACAGAACAGGTCGTCCACGCTGCGTGACTCCGCCTGTGCGGCCTGTTACAGCGGATGCAGGGCCCAGTGGCCCAACGACATCCCCTTGCGAAGAATGCGGTACGCGTCGCGGTCGAACACCGGATCACTCCGACGCACGCGCCGGGCAGCGGCCAGGGTCTTCGCGGTGCCGTGATAGAACCATCCATCAACGACGTGAAACTGCCGCATTGCGTCGCCGCGCTCCTCGATGGCCACCGGCCCAGCGTAGGGCCATTCGGTAATCTCCAGCAGCATGAGCGCATCGGCCAGTCGCTGCTGATGCTCGGCAAGGGTCTCGCCACCGCAGCAGGCGCCGGCACACTGGCGCAGCATCGAGCGGAAGCACGGGCGTCCAGAGGGAAGCCGTTCCAGGCCCAGCAGCGAGTAGCAAAGCCGATTCTCATCGGCCACGCGGCGCAGCGATTCGCGCGCGGCGCGGGCACTCGAATAGATGCCGTACAACATCGGCGTGGACGTCAGATCCACCTCCGACGAGTTCACCACGCTGATCTCGCCCCGGTACAAGCGCAGGCTGAACTGACGCGGCAACCGCCGCAGCAGGCGGTTGTACAGCGGGTGCTGTTCTTTCACCATCGCGGCCTCCAGCAGCTGCGCGCCCAGATCGCCCGCCATCGGCAGATGACTGATGCGCTCGGACTGGCGCAGCATCGCAGCCTCCTCGGCCGTCCGCAGATGGTCCATCACCCGCGTGCGCAGGTTGATGCTCTTGCCGATGTAGAGCGGCAGGCCGCCCTCGCGGCCATGGAACGTGTAGACGCCCGGTTGTGCAGGCAGCGCCTGTGCCTGCTCGCGGAGATGCTCGGGAAACACATACCCGGCGGCGCGGGCGGAACGTCGCGCGGCCTGCGCATTGGAAGGCATGAAGGGCAGAAGTCAGGTGCAGTGGAACCAGCGGTGCATGATAGGCAAGCGCCGCAGGACGGCCAACGCGTAGCGGCACGCGCCACTGAACGCTTCACGTTGATGCCGTGGACACCTGCCATGCACGCCCTCGACGCGGTCGCCTCGACCACTCTGGTGGCCCCCCGTAGGGAGAGAGACCATGACGCAGGACAACCCCGGCGCCCTCGGGCGCACGCGCTGGGCCATTGCCGAGGGCTACATTCCCGGTTGGAGCAACGGGCCTGAACCCGAGCTGCAGAGTCACGAGACGTGCTGCATCCTCAATACCGGCAGCACCGATGCCCGGATCAGCCTGATGCTGTACTTCGAGGATCGAGCGCCGCAGGGTCCCTACACCTTCACCGTTCCTGCCCAGCGCACCTGCCACAAACGGTTCAACGACCTGCAGGAACCGGCCCCTGTGCCGCTGGGCGTTGGCTTCTCCTGCGTCATCGAGTCCGACGTGCCCGTGGTGGTGCAGCACACGCGCCTGGACTCGCGCCAGGCGGCGAACAGCATCATGACCACCATCGCGCACCCGCTGTGACCCACGCCGTGCACGCCGTGCCGACATTGCTGGGCCACGGCGTTTACTGCGGGGTGCCCACACTGGCAGCTCTCTTCCCCCACACAGGACGCACGCATGCCAGTCCCCAACTACCCGAAGCCGCCATTCAAGGCGCAGCAGCAGTCCTTCCCTGGCAAGACCAGCAAACTTGACCCGAAACCGGACCACGGTGAACAGAGCTACAAGGGTCACCGCCAGCTTGAGGGCAAGAAAGCACTCATCACCGGTGGCGACAGCGGCATCGGCGCAGCCGTGGCCATCGCCTATGCACGCGAAGGTGCGGATGTGGCGATCGCCTTCCTGGAAAGCGAAAAGGACGATGCTGCCGCCATCGGCAAGCTCATCCAGGAGGCCGGCCAGAAGGCTGTTCTGGTTCCCTGCGATATCAGTGACGAGGCGCAGGCCGAGCAGTTGATCCAGCGCGTCGTGCATGAGCTGGGCGGCCTGGACATCCTGGTCAACAACGCCGCCTACCAGCGCTACTACGAGTCGTTTGACGAGATCACGATGGACGACTGGCGCAAGACATTCGATACCAATGTCCATGCGCTGTTCAACCTGACCCGCCTCAGCGTTCCGCACCTGGAGGACGGCGGTTCGGTCATCAACACCGCATCGGTGAACTCGAAGAAGCCGACGCCGAACATCCTGCCGTACTCCACCACCAAGGGTGCGGTCGCCAATCTCACCATCGGCCTGGCGGGCCTGCTGGCCGAGAAAGGCATCCGGGTCAACGCGGTCCTGCCGGGCCCGATCTGGACGCCGTTCATTCCTGCCGGCATGGCCGCGGACAAGGTCGAAAATTTCGGCAGCCAGACCCCATTCGGTCGCCCCGGACAGCCCGCCGAGCTTGCGTCCGCCTACGTGATGCTGGCCGCTGACAGTGCCAGCTATACGTCGGGCGCGCTGCTCACCATCTCCGGTGGCGCCGTCACCCTGTAATCCGCTACTCACCTCCCCCAAGGAAACCCCATGAGCCGCAACCAGTACGACATGCAGAACCCCCTCACCCAGTTCCCGCAACCGACCTACCCGGCCCAGGTGCAGACGCCACCGGGTACGGTGCACGAATTGAATCCCAAGGCCGATCACGGCGAGAAGAGCTACGTCGGTCTGGGCCGCATGAAGGGCCGCAAAGCGCTGGTCACCGGCGCTGACTCCGGTATTGGCCGCGCGGTGGCCATCGCCTTCGCTCGGGAAGGCGCGGATGTGGCGCTGAACTATCTGCCTGAGGAAGAGAAAGACGCGGCGGAAGTCGTCGCCCTGATCGAAGCGGAAGGCCGCAAGGCCATTGCCCTGCCCGGCGATCTGCAGGACGAGGCGTTCTGCCGGGACCTGGCGAAGCAGGCCGTGGACGGGCTGGGCGGGCTGGATGTGCTGGCGAACATTGCTGGCACGCAGCTGGCGGTGGAGAAGATCGAGGATCTGGACACCGAGCAGTTCGAGGCGACCTTCCGCACCAACGTCCACGCGCTGTTCTGGGTATGCAAGGCCGCCCTGCCCCATCTGCCGGCCGGCGCGACGATCATCAACACCGCTTCCATCCAGGCCTACCAGCCTTCGCCGAACCTCCTCGACTACGCGCCCACCAAGGCAGCCATCGTCAACTTCACCAAGTCGCTGGCGCAGCAGGTGGCCGAGCGCGGCATCCGCGTCAATGCGGTTGCGCCAGGCCCGATCTGGACGCCGCTGCAGCCCGCAGGTGGCCAGCCGCCGGAGGCGATCCCCGATTTCGGCTCACAGACACCGTTGAAGCGCGCGGGCCAGCCGGTGGAGATGGCGTCGGCCTATGTGCTGCTCGCCACCCAGGAATCGAGCTACATCACCGGCGAGGCGATCGGTGCCACTGGCGGCATGCTGCTGCCGTGACCGAAGACGCAGTGGAAGGCGTGAGCATCGCGCGTGACCCTGAGGGTCACGCGCCGATCAACGCATACGCCGCCATCGGTGACGGGCGGTCTGCCGCACTGATCGCGCCCGATGGCAGCATCGACTGGTGGTGCGCACCCTGCCTGGATGCCCCCCCCCTGTTCGACCGCTTGCTGGATGCGGCTGACGGCGGCCGTTTCGCGCTGCAGGCGCGCAACATCGAGAACGTCTCCCGCCGCTACCGGCCGGACAGCAACGTACTGGAAACCCAGGTGCGCACTGCTTCGGGCCGAGCCCGGGTAACCGAATCGATGAACAGCGGGCCGGCCGGACGCCTGCCGTGGTCAGAACTGGCGCGCCGCATCGAGGGACTCGACGGCGAGGTGACCTTTGATCTGCACTATCTGCCGGGTACCCGCGCCGGCAGCTGCACGCCGTGGATGAGCGACACACCCAACGGCTGCGTGCACCACGTCGGCCCGGTGATGACCATGCTGCGCTATCCCGAGCAGACCCGCATCGAGCGGTGTGATGATCGCGAGGTCAAGGGCAGCATCCAGGTTGCATCCGGCGAGCGGGCGATCATCGCCCTGCTGGCCTCGCAGGACGAAGTGCTGCCGGTACCGCCCTTGCAGGACATCGATACCCGCATCGACCGTTCCGATCGTGAATGGCAGCAATGGGTGGCCGACCTGCACTGCGAGAGCCGCCAGCGCAGCGAAGTCATGTGTTCGGCGCTGGCGCTCAAGTTCCTCTGGTTTGCACCCACCGGGGCGATCGCCGCCGCCGTGACCGCCTCGCTGCCGGAGCGCCTGGGGGGTGACAAGAACTGGGACTATCGGTACGGCTGGGTGCGCGATGCCGCCTATGTCATCAAGGCATTCCTGCGCGTAGGCGCCTTGCCCGATGCGAAGGCGGGTTTCAGCTGGCTGATGACCACCATCGGCCGCCACCGTCCAGGCCTTCCACCGTGCTACACCCTGCGCGGAGAGCGCGTGGAGCAGGAGCGTTACATCGACATCCCGGGCTATAAGGGCAGCCAGCCGGTGCGGGTCGGCAACACCGCCACCGACCAGCTGCAGACCTGTGTCTACGGCGATGTGCTGGAGATGGCCAGCCGCATGATCGAGGCCGGACACATACTGGATCCCGCTACCGCGCGCCTGCTGTTCGAGCTGGCTGACGAATGCGCCGACCAGTGGATGCGCAAGGACTGCGGATTCTGGGAGCTGGAGGACCTGCAGCACTACACCATGTCCAAGGTGGAGTGCTGGATGGCCCTCCGACGCGCCTGCGAACTCGCTGAAAAGGGCCACATCACCCGTGCACGTCTGCCACGTTGGCAGCGCGAGAAAGAGCGCATCCTGGACTGGATCGATGCGTACTGCTGGGATGAGGGCAAACAGGCGTACGTGATGCATGCCGGCAGTGAGCGGCTGGACGCGAGCCTGATGCTGGCCTCGCGGTTCGGCTTCGCCGAGGTCCGCCGTGAGCGCTTCATCGCTACCCGTGGCGCCATGCGCCGCGAGCTGTGCGATGCCAGCGGCGATCTGCTGTGGCGCTACAGCGGCATGCAGGACTGCGAAGGCACCTTCATCAGCTGCGCGTTCTGGATGGTGGAGGCGTATGGCTTGCTCGGTGATCGGGTCGAGGCCGAGCGCCTGTTCCATGCTCTGCTGGGGCGGGTACGCAACGATGTCGGGCTGATGCCGGAAATGTGGGACCCGTCTACTGGACAGGGTCTGGGCAACACACCGCAGGGCTTGAGTCATCTGGCGCTGATCCATGCCGGGTTTGCGGTGGACGGCCATTAGATCTGCGCGGGAGGGTTCCTCAGCTGGCCAGGGCCAGCTGGGGAGTCGGCAACGCCTCAAACGCAGCCAGGCTTGCCAGATGATCGGCAAAGCCACCGACGGCGCGGCCTGACAACCGGCCACTGGTGGTCACCACAGGCGCGCTGGCCCAACGGATCGACGCACCCGCCACCTCCAATCGGCGCACCAGGTCCACATCTTCGGAGCATCGCTGCGCCGCAAATCCGCCTGCCCGCCGGTAGGCGGCGGCGGAGACCCCAAGGTTGGCCCCGTGCACGCGACCATGCCCTTCACCCCAGCGCTCACCGCGCTGGAAGCAGCTGCGCAGCCACGCCTGCTGCGGCGCCAGCTCGCCGAGATCGACGACGCCACAGAATACGTCGGTGCCTGCGGTGCGCTGGGCCACCAGCCAATCGGCTGGAACCTCGCTGTCAGCATCGGTGCTGGCCAGCCATGCGGCGCCGCGCTCGAGCAGCACGCCCGCCGCGGCCGCGCGTGCAGCGCCGACGCACCGCGCCTGCAGGCTTAGAGTCTCCGTCGCCATCCGCGCACACACCTCGGCGCTGCCATCCGTGCAGGCATCCAGCGCAACGATGATCTGCACCGGCTCGCCAGCCAGCCCCGGATGCGCTGCAGCGATGGCCAGCGAGCGCAGGCATGCGGCCAGGTGCTCAGCCTCGTTGTGCGCCGGCACCAGCACGCCGATCATCTCAGGCCCTCGTTGCTGGCCAGGGAGAGCGGCCTGCGCGTCCAGCCCTGCAGGATGAAATCGCTGTCGCGGTAGCAGAACGCCTCCTGCAGGCCATGCCCGAGCCGCTCGTGGACCAGCGCGCTGCGACTGGCCCGGCCCGGGAATGACGGCAGCCAATGGCAGGCGACCAGTAGTCCGTCGTCCTTCATCGCGGCATGCAACCCATCGCGCAGTTCGACCAGCGCTTCCGGGCCCAGGTAGTAGCCCATCTCGCCACACACGATCAGATCGAAGCGACCGGCCGGCCACTGCTGCGGGTGCTGCGCGCAATGCACCTGCACATGCGGCAGATGGGCCAGCCCACGACGCGCCTGGAAGGCGGCGCGCGGACTGATGTCGGTAGCCAGCAGGCGCTCGCAGCGGCCGGCCAGGCGCTCGGTAAGCACCCCGTTGGAGCAGCCCAGCTCCCAGCCGCGCTGGAAGGTGGACTGGGTCAGGCTGGCCATCAGCAGGTCGCGCTTGCGCTCTTCGTACCAGCGGGTGCGGTAGCCGAACGGGTCATCGTTGGCATGCAGGTCATCGAAGTACGGCTGGGCGCTCATGCGAAGTAAACCTCGTGGTTGCGGTAGAAGCGGGTAAGTACGTGGGCCGGCAGGATGGGCTCGGCGTGCAGCCGGGACACGTCGCCGGTCTGGGTGCGGAACTGTGCGATCGCTTCGCGCTTGTGCGCGGCGACAGCGGAAATGTCGAGCAGCTTCGGCTGTTCCCACGCCATGTGGGCGCAGCCGGGGTCCAGCCAGTGCCAGCCCCAGACGGGGTACTCCAGCCGCTTGCAACCGGCCGCCCGGGCGGCCCGCCAGGCGGCGCGGCCGGCCGCTTCGTGATCGGGGTGACCATCGAAGCGCCACGGCGCCAGCACCAGGTCGTCTTCGCGCAGGGTCTGCCACAGCCAGTCTTCGAGGCCGGCTTCGTGGTCGGTGACGCCCCCATCGGCAATGCCAAGATGGACAATGGCGCCGGCATCAATGGACAGCGCGCCAAGCGCATCGCGCAGCTCCTCACGGCGTGCCTGGCGCAGGCGCTGCGGCGTCCACCAGCGCTCGCCCGGGTAGCAGGCCTCGCCGTCGGTCACCGCAACGACCTGCACTCCCAGGCCGATGCCTGCAGCCGCACACAGCAGCCCGCCACACGCCAGCACTTCGTCATCCGGATGCGGCGCGACCACCACGAGCCGGCGCACACCTGCACACAGTTCCGCAAGCGCAGTTTCAGGCTGCTGCCAAAGCCAGTCGCAGTGCTCCCACGCGCGTTCGTCCGAGCCGTGGCCGTGGATGGTGGCTACAGCGACCATGGCATCACCTGTCTGGCGCACTGCTCACCCAGCCATTGCCAATCCTTGTCGGCGTGACTCTGGCGCATGAAGACCGTCAGATCCGCCCAGCGCCGTGCATGGGCATCTTCCATGCACATCGGTGCTGGCCCAAGCGCGCGGCCGGCCAGATCAAGGACCTGCGTGGCGGCGCGTTCGACGACGCTGCGCACGCGTACCACCTGCACGCGGTGGGTCAGCTGCGGAGCCGCGTCGATGGCCATGGCCAGTTCACGCAGCAGTGCCGCTGCCGGTGCCAGTGCCAGATCGACCTTGCCCAGCAGCCGCGCGCGCAGGCCTTCGCTGCAGCCGTGCTGCATGCGTTCGGCCAGCGCTGTCGCCGCACCGAACCAGACCGCCGCGATGCCGGCGCCACCGTGCCAGAAGCCTGGCCGCTCCAGGTAGCCATTGGTCGGACCCACCGCTTCAGCCTCCGCACCATCAAAGCGCACGGTGGTGGACGGCACACCGGCCATGCCAGCGGCCGGCCACGGCTCGCCATCCATGCAGTGCCACTGCGATGCGTCCACCTTGTAGAGCTGCACGCCCGCCTCGCCGCGCACGCTCACCAGCGCGGTATCGACCAGATTGCTTCCCGAGCACCACGGCTTGTCGCCGCGAAGCCGGCCGTCGTGCTCCGCGCGCAATGTGCAGGCCGGACCCTCTGCCGCCCATACCGCCATCAGTTGGTCCGAGGGCACGGGCACGCGCAGTTCGTGCAGGATCGCAATCGCATCGTGATGGGCTTCGAGCACTTTGGCCAGGCACAGGTCTTCATGACCCAGCGCTGCGAGTGCGCGCCAGCGCTCCAGCGTGTGGCCGTGGCCGGGCAGTGGGAGATCAGGATGCTGCAACAGGCGTTGCCGGGCCAGGTTGGATAGCGGGGGGGGCAGGACCGGAGCAAGCATGTCGTGGCATTCGGGGGGGACAGGACTGAAACGTAGGCCTTGCCTGGTCACGCTGCTGTCTTGCCGATGTGTCCGGCACATGAATGCTGTCGCTGCGCATCATCACAACCACTACCCAACGTCACCGTGAAGCATTCAGACGCTGACGGTGATCCAGGTCGGGGCGTGATCGCTGGCCTTGTCCTGCAGGCGCACCCAGCGATCGACCCCGGCATCCTTCAGCCGCGACACAAGCACCGGATTGAGCAGCAGGTGATCGATGCGCAGCCCGCGGTCGCGCTCGGCATGCTGGCGGAAGTAGTCCCAGAACGTGTAGATGATCTTCTCGCCGTGCACCTTTCGCAGCGCATCGGTCCAGCCCTGCGCCAGCAATCGCTCGAACGCATTACGGACATCGGGCTGGAACAGCGCGTCACGCTTCCACGCCTTGGGGTCATACACATCCAGATCAGTGGGGATGACATTGAAGTCGCCCATCAGCACCGCCGGGTGTGGAAGGTCGACCAGCGAACGGGCATGGTCCAGCAGGCGCTGCATCCAGCGCAGCTTGTAATCAAATTTCGGGCCGGGCTGCGGGTTGCCGTTGGGCAGGTACAGTGCGCCCACGACGATGCCATGCACAGCCGCTTCCAGATAGCGGCTCTGGTTGTCTTCGGGATCGCCCGGCAACCGGCGACGGCTTTCGATCGGCATCGCGTCGCGCGCGAGCACTGCGACACCGTTCCAACGCGCTTCGCCGCACCAGATCGCGCCATAGCCCGCCTGCTCCAGCTCCGCTGCCGGAAACGCTGCATCCGTGGCCTTCAGCTCCTGCAGGGCGACCACGTCTGGTGCTTCACGGTCCAGCCATGCCAGCAGCTGCGGCAGCCGCGGGCCGATCCCATTGACGTTGAAGGTGGCGATGCGCAGCGTTTTCCGACGTGGCATGGCGGAGGCCCCGGCTGGCCCAATGCACGATTCAAGGGTGGCCAGTATCCGCGCGGGCAGATGCACGCGCGGTACAGGCCCATTCACCCGCCGTCAGCGCCCCGCGCGTTAGTCCATCGCCTGCAGATCCTGCAGCAGCGTCGGGCCACCCGGCTGCCAGCCAAGGCGCTGCCGCGTCAGCGCACTCGATGCGGGCAGGTCCATCCCGGCGAACAGCGCGAACCAGCCAAACATCGCAGCCGCTTCTTCCTGCGTGATGCTGCGCATCGGCACGTCCAGCCCAGCACCCACCACCTCGGCGATGCGGCGCGCACTGATGCCCTCCTCGGCCACCGCGTGGTAACGCTCGCCGGTGTGACCGCGCTCCAGCGCCAGGCAGTACGCACGGGCGACGTCTTCCACATGCGCCGCCGACCAGCGGTTTGCACCTTCGCCCACATAGGCGGCCACGCCCTGCTGCCGGGAAATATCGATGAAATAGCTGATCAGCCCTTGGCGGGCGGTATCGTGCACCTGCGGCAGGCGCATCACCCGCACGTCCACGCCAGCCTCTAGCAGCGTGTTGCCTGCGCGCTCGGAGGCGACGCGCGGGTTGCCGTGGCCCGGGTTGAACACGGTCTCCACCGCCGGCTGGCCGGGCTCCGCTTCACCCATGCCGACGCCGGAGGTGATCAGCAACGGGCGCGCCGAACCCTTCAGCACCTCGCCCATTGCGCCGATCACCGCGGCATCCTGCTCGCAGTTGGCCGCAAAGCGGCTGAAATCGTGGTCGAAGGCGGTGTGGATCACCGCATCGGCCGCCTCGGCTCCGGCGCGCAGGCTGGCGAGGTCGCCCAGTTCGCCGTGCTGCACGTCGGCGCCCGCTGCACGCAGTGCCTCCGCACCCGCCTCCGATCGGGTCAGGCCGATGACCTGGTGGCCGAAAGCCTGCAGCTGTTGGAGTACGCGGCTGCCGATGAAGCCGGTGGCACCGGTCAGGAATACACGCATGAGGTCTGCCTCCACTGGAAAGTAGGCCCAGTATCCCGTTCGCCGCATCCTGTTAAAGTAGTGACGTTATACAGGTATAGCCACTGACAGGCAGGCGGTCACCGGCATGAACCAGCATTCGCTTGGCGAATTCCTCAAGAGCCGTCGCGCGCGGCTGGATCCAGCCAGTTTCGGCTTCCAAACCGGTCGCCGGCGCACCCCCGGCCTACGTCGCGAAGAAGTCGCGCAGCGCGCCAGCATCAGCCCGACCTGGTACACCTGGCTGGAACAGGGCCGTGGCGGCGCGCCGTCCGCCGAGGTCCTGGACCGCATCGCCGCCGCACTGCGGCTGACCGACGCCGAGCGCGAACACGTTTACATGCTGGGGCTGGGCCGCCCGCCGGAAGTGAAGTACCGCAGCGGCGACAGCATCTCGCCGCGCCTGCAGCGGGTGCTGGACGCCCTGGCCTACAGCCCGGCGTTGATCCGCACCCCGACCTGGGACGTGGTCGCCTGGAACCACGCCGCCACGGTGCTGCTGACCGACTACGCGCAGGTGCCGGCCCGCGAGCGCAACATCCTGCGCTTCATCTTCAGCAACAGCCGGGTGCGCGCGGCGCAGGACGACTGGAGCAGCGTCGCCCGCTTCGTGGTGGCGTCGCTGCGTGCCGACGCCATCCGTGCCGGTGCCGAGACCGAAGTGGCCGAGCTGGCCGCCGAGCTCTCGGCCAGCAGCCCCGAGTTCGCCGCGCTCTGGCGCAGCAACGACGTGGCCAGCGAAGGGGATGGCAGCAAGCGGCTCAAGCACCCGGAGCTGGGCCTGCTGGAGCTGGACTTCTCGACCTTCGCCGTGGAAGCGCGCCCGGACCTGTCGATGATCGTCTACAACGCCGGCCCCCCGGAGACGCTGCAGCGGATCGCGGCGTTCATCGAGGCGCGGGGTGCCCACCCCCGCCCTGTGGGAAAATAGCGCGCAGCTTCCCCCGTTGGTTGTTGCAAGGAGTTCCTGATGTCCCCCTTCCCCTTCGATGCCGTGCTGTTCGACTGCGACGGCGTCCTCGTCGATTCCGAGCCGCTGGTGGCCCGCGTGCTGTCGGACATGCTGAGCGAGCGCGGCTGGCCGCTGACCCAGCAGCAGGCCGGCGAGATCTTCCTCGGCAAATCCGTGGCCGGCCTGGCCGGCCTGATCGAGGAACGCACCGGCAAGCCGTTCACCGATGAATGGCTGGATGAATTCCGCCGTCAGCGCAACGCGGCACTTGAGCGTGACCTCACTGAAGTTCCCGGCGCCCCGGCTGCCGTGCGTGCAATCCAGGTCGCGACCGGTGGCAGGATTGCCTGCGCCTCGGGCGCCGACCTGCTGAAAGTGCGCCTGCAGCTGGGCAAGATCGGCATCCTCGATGCCTTCGCCGGGCAGATTTTCAGCGGCCAGGACCAGCCGCGCACCAAGCCGCACCCGGATGTGTGCCTGGCAGCCGCCGCGGCACTGGGCGTGGCCCCGACCCGCTGCGCGGTCATCGAAGACACCGTGACCGGTGCCACCGCAGGCGTGGCCGCGGGTGCCACGGTGTTCGGCTACAGCCCAGGCGGCCAGTACCACAGCACGCCCGAGGCCCTGCGTGCGGCCGGTGCGCACGTGATCTTCGAATCGATGCACGAGCTGCCGGCCGTGCTGGCCGCCTACGCCGCCAACGCTGCGGCGTGATCGGCGCTGCCGCCGCCCCGTCCGGGTGCGGCGGCAGTCCTGCATCACCCGGTCTGCTTCACCAGGTGAAGCGCGCCGTCGCCGTCACCGTGCGGCCAGTGCCGTAGTAGCACGACGACACGCCGGTGCAGGTCGACACGAAACGCTTGTTGGCCAGGTTGCTCAGGTTCAACGACAGCTGTGTCCCCACCGCGCCGTACAGGCCGATGTCATAGCGGATGGCGGCATCCCACAGGGTGTAGGAAGGAATGCGGTACAGGTTGGCGCTGTCGCCGTAGCTCTTGCCGTTGTAGCGCATGCCCGCCGCCAGGCTCAGGCCTTCCAGTGCACCGCCCTGGAAGGTGTAGTCGCCCCACAGCGAGGTGGTCCAGTCCGGCACCATCGCCAGATCCTTGCCGGCGTACCCGTTGTTGCTGCGGGTTACTTCCGATTCCATCCACGACGCGGCACCGATCACGCTGAAGCCCGGCAGCGGGGTGACGCGGCCTTCCAGTTCGACACCGCGCACGCGGCCCTCGCCATCCTGCACCTGGCACTGGCTGGTGCCGGTGGTGCCGCAGGTGTTGTGGCTGCTGTCCGGGTCGTCGGTCAGCACGTTCTGCTGCCGCAGGTCGTACGCCGATACGGTGATCAGGCCATCGAAGCTGGCCGGCTGGTACTTCAGGCCCACTTCCCACTGCTTGCCGGTGATCGGATCGAACGCCGTGCGCTCGAAGGACTGCGTGGCCGTGCTGCCGGCCGGCTGGAACGATTCGGCATAGCTCAGGTACGGGGTCAGGCCGTTGTCGGCCACGTACAGGAGGCCGGCATTGCCGCTGAAGGCATCGTTCTTGATGTGGCTGGGCGTGCGTGCGCCATAGCGGTTGGTAGCCACGGTGTAGGCCTGGGTCCAGGTGTCATCCTTGGTCCAGTCGTAGCGGCCACCGACGGTGAAGCGCCACTTGTCCAGCGCGATCTGGTCCTGCAGGTAGGCACCGGTCTGTCGGTTGATGCCGCCGGAATAGCTGATCGAGGTGGTGGCCGGGATGTAGCCGCTGTAGACCGGGTTGAAGATGTCGATCGCGGTGGGCGTATCGGTGGTCGTGCCCATCGCGCCGCGCGCCGCGGTCCAGTCGGCCTTCTGCCAGTCCACGCCCAGCAGCAGGGTGTGTTCGGCGGCGCCGGTGCTGAACTTGCCGGTCAGGCGGGTATCGGCGGTATCGCCGCGCGAATCTCCCTCACCCCAGGTGGAACGACGCTTCTGCGTGCGGCCATCGGCGTTCAACGCGCCATTGGTCACCACGCTGCGGAAGGTCGATTCCACGTTCAACCGGCGCGCGCTCTGGCTCAGCGTCCAGTGCTCGTTGAAGGCGTGCTCGAACAGCCAGCCGCCCGACCAGATCGTGCGGTCGTAGGTGTTCCAGGTCGGCTCGCCGATGAAGGTGCTGTTCTTCATGTGCCCGTAAGGCGTGGCCACCAGGGTGCCGGCCATTGGCAGGAACTGGTAGGTCGAACCACCATCGTCGCGCTGGTACAGGCCCAGCAGGGTCAGGCGCGTGCGCTCGGCCATCTGGAAGGTGTAGCTGGGCGCCAGGAACCAGTGCTCCTGGTCGGTGTGCTTGATCTGGGTGTCGCCGTCACGGTACAGGCCGACGAGGCGGGCCAGGTGGCGCTTGTCATCGCTGCCCGCGCAGACATCGAAGGCGGTGCTGTACTGGCCGTTGCCATCCACGCCCAGCTGCAGCACCTGCTGCTGGTCCGGGGTGGGCGTCTTGCTGACCTGGTTGACCATGCCGCCCGGAGCCACCTGGCCATACATCACCGCCGAGGGGCCCTTGAGCACTTCCACGCGGTCCAGGTTCCAGCTGTCGACCATCGTGCGGTTCCACTGCCCGCCCTGCGGCGCGCGCATGCCATCGACGGTGACGTTGTTGCTCCAGCTGCCGGCATCGAAGCCGCGGATGCGGAAGTCGTCGACACGGTTGTCGATGCCGGTGCTTTCCAGCGAAACGCCGGCCACATAGCGCATGGCCTCGTTGAGGTTCTGCACGCCGCGCGCGTCCAGTTCCTCACGTGCGATGACCGACACCGACTTGGCCATCTCGGCCACCGGGGTATCGGTCTTTGTCGCGCCGGAGGTGTGGGTGATGGTGCGGTAGGCGTTGACGTGCACCGCGTCCAGATCGGTGGGCGTGGCGCCATCGGGCATCGCCGACTGGGCCTGCGCGGCCAGCGGCAATGCCAGCAGCGTGGCAACGGACACGGACAGCAGCGAGCGCATTGGCTCGCGGGAAAGGGAACGGGCGTTGGACATGGGGGACCTGCTTCTGGGAGGCGCGCCTGGGGGCGGCGGCAGCGGCGCTGGTTAAGGACGCGTTAAATCATAGCAGATGCGAATGGTTCCCACTACCATTGGAGCGACAATCGGTCGCAGCCTGACACGAGCACAGGCCGAGCACGGTGCCTTAACCGGCCTTCCCTATCCTGTGTGCGCGCCGCACGCCTGCGGCGCATCCGCAATGGAACGCACGAGGAGAATGCATGACCCGTCTGCACACCCTGATCGTCACCGCCGGCCTGCTGGCCATCAGCCCGCTCGCCCTGGCAGAAACGGTGAACCTGACCAACAGCGCCGACGGCGCCAACCGCGATGCCGGCATCACCGCGGTGAAGAAGAAGCTCAACGACGCCTGCACCGAGCGCAAGGGAACGCCGAAGGCGGATTCGTTCGAAGTGGTGTTCGAAAAGACCAGCGAGAACCCGAACGTGCCAAAACCTTATTACGTGGACGGCAAGATGCAGTGCGACCTGCCGGGCTGACTGAGCGCGCAGGCCTGTCCGTGAGGTCAGGCCTGCAGCCAGGCCCAGAGCAACCCCAGCGGCAACGCCGCTACCAGCGCGATGACCCCTAGGCACCCTGATCCGCCTCCCGTCGCCGAGGACTCCCTGTCCCGCTGTCCCGGCGGCTGCGACCGCCGCCACTGCCGATGGCAGGATTGGCAGAAAAAGGCGGTTTTCCCGCGGCGCCATGCCTCCAACGTCCGCGCATTGTGGTGCGCGGCAGATCCACAGCTCCGGCATCGGTAGATCCGCGATGGCGGCTTGGCGCGCAAGCGACGGCCGCCAAACACGGCGCCCACAACGATCACGGCGATGACCGCGACGATCAGAAACCCTGGTGTGATGACATCCATGCCGCCTCCCTGAAGAGGCGATGGTAGCCGATCACCCTGCCGGGTTGTCCCGAGGCACTGTAACCCTGCCGCCCTACAGCGCGGCGCGCACCGCGGCCATCAGCTCCAGCAGGCTGAACGGCTTGGGCAGCAGACTCATGCCGGTACCGAGGAAGGACTCACGCACCGCAGCACGTTCGGTGTAGCCGGTGATGAACAGCACCGGCAGCACGGGATTGATCTCGCGCGCGGCATCGGCCAGTTCGCGGCCGTCCATGCCGGGCAGGCCGACGTCGGACAGCAGCAGATCGAAGGCTGGGTCCTGCCGCAGATGGCGCAGGGCCTGGCGCGCATCCGCCGCCAACGTCACCTGGTAACCCGCTTCGGACAGCATTTCACCGACCATCATCCGCACCGAATCGGTGTCATCCACCAGCAGGATGCGCTCGGACTGGCCGCGCGGCGGCGCGACCTGCTCGGCGCTCGTCTCCGCCTGTGGCACTTCACCGGCGGGCAGCAGCAGCTCGACCTCGGTCCCTTCACCGGGCTCGCTGGCGATGCGGGCCAGCCCGCCCGACTGCCGCGCGAAGCCATAGGTCATCGACAGGCCCAGGCCGGTGCCCTCGCCCTGCGGCTTGGTGGTGAAGAAGGGTTCGAAGACCTTTTCCACCAGCTCCAAGGGAATGCCGGGCCCGTTATCGATCACCTTCAGGCTGACATAGCGGCCGGAGGTCAACGCATTCTCGCGCTGGACCTCGCAGGCCTCGGCGCGCAGGCGGATCAGGCCACGGCCGCCCAAGGCATCGCGTGCGTTGATGACCAGGTTCAGCACGACGTTCTCGAACTGATTGACGTCGGCGACGGCAACCAGCGGTTCCTCACCAAGCTCGAACTCGAGCTCGATGTTCTCGCCGATCGAGCGGCGCAGCAGATCTTCCAGCGAGCGCGTACGCGCCACCACGTCGAAGGGTCGAGAATCCAGCGGTTGTTTGCGTGCGAACGCCAGCATGCGCTGGGTCAGGGCGGCGGCGCGCTGCGCCGATGCGGCGGCGATGCTGCTGTACTGTGGGACCTTCTCAAGCCGCGACGACGCCACGGCCAGTTCGATCATGTCCAGGCCGGAGATGATGGTGGTCAGCAGGTTGTTGAAGTCATGCGCGATGCCGCCGGTCAACTGGCCCAGCGAATCCATCTTCTGCGCCTGCAGCAGTTCACCCTCGGTGCGGGCGCGCTCGGCGATCTGGTGCGCCAGCTCGGTATTGGCCGTCTCCAGCTCGGCGCGCTGTTCGCGGGCACGCTCATGGTGCTCGGTCACGTCCTCCACCACCACCAGACCGTGGCCGGTGCGGCGGTCAGGGGTCAGCCGCCACTGCGTGCTGCGCACGCCCTGCCGGGTCCCGATGGACAGCACGCCCTGCCAGCGCTCCTGCCTCGCCAGCGCATCCTGCAGATCCAGCACGAACTCCTTGTTGCCGCCCAGCAGGGCGAACAGCGAACCGTTGGCACCCGCGTCGCTGAGCAGACGCGCGAAGGCGGCATTGCTTTCGCGGATCTGCAGCTGCTCATCCAGCACCGCAATGGGCGCGTTGACCTGGCTGAAAATCTCCTGGAACCGCGCATCCGCTTCACGCAGGGCTTCCTCGGCGCGTCGCGCGCGCAGCAGGCTGCGCAGCGTCGCCAGCAGCACGTCCGGGTCCACCGGGTGGATCAGGTACCCATCGGCGCCATTGTCCAGGCCGGTGATCATGTCACCGGTGGCGATGGACGCGGCCGAGACGTGCACGACCGGCAGCAGCTGCATGCGTGGCTGGGTGCGCAGCTGGCGCACCACGTCGAAGCCACTCATGTCCGGCAGGTTGACGTCCAGCACGACCGCGCCGAACTCCGCGTCGGCGAGCCGGTCCAACCCCTCCTGCCCGGTGGCCGCCTCGCTGACGCTGTAACCATGATGCTCCAGCACGCGCCGCACGGAATAGCGCGTGGCTGCATTGTCATCGACCACCAATACGCGATCAGAGTGCGGCATGGGCGTCCTCCGTCGCCTCGTTCAATGCTACCGGCAAGACTACATGGAAGGCCGAGCCGCTGCCGGGCAGGCTTTCCACCGCCACCCGGCCGCCCAGCAGTTCGGCAAACCGCTTGCACAGCGACAGGCCGAGGCCGGTGCCGCGCAGGCGCTTCTGCAGCGGCGAATCCACCTGCACGAAATCCTCGAACAGCGCTGGCAACAGCTCCGGGGCGATGCCGATGCCGGTATCGCGCACGGTAAAGCGGACCTCTGCATCGCTTTCCATCGTCGCCGACACCACCACCTGCCCTTCCGGGGTGAACTTGATGGCGTTGGAAATGTAATTGCGCAGGATCTGCGCCAGCTTCTTGTCGTCGGTGTAGAGCATCGGCAGCGGCGGCGGGTCCTCGAAGACCAGTTCGATGCGCTGGTTGCTGTCCACCAGCGGCCTGAACATGCCGCGCAGGGCCGCAAACAGGTCCATCAGATCGAACCAGCCCGGGGAGATCGTGATGCGCCCAGCCTCGATCTTGGCCAGGTCCAGCAGGTCGTCCACCATCTCGCGCAGCTCCGATGCCGAGGCGCTGACGAAGCGGACCTGGCGCAGCTGCTCATCGTTGAGCGGGCCGTCGAAACCGTCTTCCAGCAGCCGCGTCATGCTCAGGATGGAACCCAGCGGCGTGCGGAACTCGTGGCTCATGTAGGACAGGAACCGGCTCTTCAGGTCGGAGACCTCGCGCAGCTGCACCGCCTGCTGGTCCAGCTCGGCATACAGCGCCAGCACGCCCTGGTTGGTTTCTTCCAGCTCGGCGCGCAGGGCGGCGTTCTCGGCCGCCAGGCGGGTGTTCTCTTCCTGCATCTGTTCCTGCCCCATCACCACGCTCCCATGCGCAGGGCAACGATGCTGGCATCGTCACGACCACGGTCGAAATCCCGTTGCAGCACCGCCACCACCAGCGCCGGGTGCCGATGGACCAGGCCCGGATAGTCCTGCAACCGCCAGCGCCCCTGCAGGCCATCGCTGTGCATGATCAGCAGAGTGCCGTGCGCGGCGTGAACGTTGAATGCCTGTGCCTTGCGGAACTGCACGCCGACGATGCCCGGCATCGAGGCCAGGCCGCGATAGGTCGTGGCATCGGCAATGCCGGCGTTGATGTTGCCGATGCCGGCGAACTGCAGCTCGCCCCCGGACAGCGGCACCGTCGCCACGGCAACGGCACCGCCGCGGGTGCCGGACATGGCCTGGTGCAGCATTTCAATCACCTGGCTCGGCGCGTCCACGCCTGCTTCCGCCGCCCTGCGCGTGCCGGCCTGCGCGGCATCGGTGGCCGGCAGGCCGTGGCCCAGTCCGTCGATCACGGTCAGCGTCGCCTGACCTTCGCGCACCGCCAAGTGCCAGGCATCGCCGCAGGCCTCTTCGCCCCGCATCGCAAGGCGCAGGGCACCGTAGGCGAGATCAACGCGCGGACCGGCACGCTCGGGGTAGATGCGGGCCACGACGATCGTGCCGCGCGCATCGGACCAGCTGTCGAGCAGCGTCGCCTGTCGCTTTACCGCGCCCAGTCCCAGGCCCTGGCTGCCGCCGGTGGAATAGCCTTCCACGAGTGCCCGCGACAGCACGAAGCCAGGGCCGGCATCCACGGTATACAGCTCGACACCGCGGGCGCCGCGCCCTTGTACGACCGAGAGATACACCTTGCCGCCGCCACCATGGCGCAGCAGGTTGCTGGCCAGCTCGCTGGCGGCCAGCGCGACCCGTCCACTGTCCGTTTCATCGAAACCGATCCGTGCGGCCAGGGCCAGCGCCTCGCGGCGCACCTGCCCGACCTGGGTCGGTTCCTCCACGGCCACGACGCGGGTCACGTGGCCGGAGAAATTCACGTCCATTTGGTGATGGCGATGCGCGTGCCCTGGCCGGGTGCACTGTCCAGTTCGAAGACATCCACCAGCCGCCGTGAGCCGGACAGGCCCAGGCCCATGCCCTTGCCCGACGACCAGCCGTCCGTCAGCGCCTGCTCGATGTTGGCGATGCCGGGCCCCTGGTCGGAGAACACCAGGCGCACGCCACGGCGCAGCCCTTCGTCCAGCAGTTCCCAGTCCATCTGCCCGCCACCGCCGTAGATGACGGTGTTGCGCGCCAGTTCACTCGCCGCGGTCACCAGCTTGGTCTGGTCGACCAGCCGCAGCCCGCAGGCCACCGCCGCCTGGCGCACGGCCTGGCGGGCCAGCACGACGTCCTGTTCGACCCGCACGGGTAACGTCCCCTGGCGTGCGGTCATGGCAGTTCATCACTCTGGCGCAGCAGTTTCATGCCGCGCTCCACGTTCAACGCCGTGCGCACGCCGCTCAGGTCCAGGCCAAGTTCGACCAGGGTGATGGCCACGGCCGGCTGCATGCCCACCACCACCGTGGTCGCGTCCATCACCCGCGACAGCGCGGAGATGGTGGCGATCATGCGGCCGATGAAGGAATCGACGATGTCCAGCGCCGAGATGTCGATCAGCACGCCGCGTGCGGAGGTGCGACGGACACGCTCGCTGAGGTCGTCCTGCAGGTTCAATGCCAGCTGGTCGTGCATGTCCACCTGGATGGTGACCAGCAGCAGGTCGCCCATCTGCAGGATCGGGATGCGGTCCATCAGCGGTTGGCCTGGGTGACGGTCAGGCCGGTACGCTTGAGCGCCAGGGCCAGCGCGTCGGCCAGGTTGGCCTTGGTGACGATGCCCTGCAGGTCCAGGCCCAGGTGCACGATGGTCTGCGCGATCTGCGGACGCACGCCGCTGATGATGGCGTCGGCGCCCATCAGGCGGATGGCGGTGACGGTCTTCAGGAGGTGCTGGGCGACCAGCGTGTCCACGGTGGGCACGCCGGTGATGTCGATGATGGCGATTTCCGAGCCGGTGTCGACGATCCGCTGCAGCAGCGATTCCATCACCACCTGGGTGCGCTGCGAATCCAGCGTGCCGATCATCGGCAGCGCCAGCACGCCATCCCACAGCTTCACCACCGGGGTGGACAGCTCCAGCATCTCTTCCTGCTGGCGCTGGATGACATCCTCGCGGGTGCGCTGGAAAGCCTTGACCGTGTGCAGGCCGAGCACGTCCAGCAGCTCGGAGATCGACCAGAGCTGTTCGCCGAGCGCCTGCGGATCGCCACTGTGGTGCTGCTGCAGCAGCTGGAACAGCGGCCGCTTCAACGAGAAGATGAAGGTGGCCGTCTCCGAGGACGAGAAACCCTTGATCGCGCGGTCGCGCGAAAGGTCTTCAAGGAAATGGCGGATGGCCTGCCATTCGGCGCCGTGCAGGTTGCCTGCATCGGCGGCCGACAGCGCGGGCAGCAGCAGCTGCCAGAATTCATTGACCTGGATATCCAGGTCACGAGCACCGATGCGGCTGTCATCGTTCTGGCCGGCGGCGTTGAGGTTGCCACGCCACTGTGCGACCAAGGTCGACTGATGCTCGCGGATGAGGTCGATGGTGCGCTGCTGCAAAGCCGCCATGGGTACGGTCCAGGTTGGTGAAAACGCGGGACCGCCCTTTCTGGACAAGCCCCTTACTCGTCAGGAAGCCTATTAAGCACTGTGAAGATGTTGTCCGCGCGTGAAATTTCGTCACGTGCCGGTGTAATGGTGCTCTCAGCGCGCCATCGCTCGACTGGCCTGCTCCTGCAGCTGCTGCTCCTGCTGCACAGCCCGTGCGTGCTCCGTGCTGCGCTCGGCAGGCTGGGGCAGCTCGCGCACCTGCTCGCTCACCGGCGTGGCGACGGCCTGCGCGGTGTCGGTGCGGGCGATCTGCCGGTCAGCCGCATGCGCCTCACCCTGCACCGCGAACGCGTAGCGGCCATCGTCGCTGAGCACGGCTTCATCGATACGCTCCATGCCCTTATGCCGCGCCGCCACCAGCAGGGCCATGCTCAGGCGCTCGCTCATTTCATCCGGGGTGCGGCCCATGGCCTGGTCCAGGCTGCCGACCGCGCCCTGGCTCTGGCACCACATCGCGTGGTCCGGGCTGCTGGCATGGCGCGGGTCCTGCTGCGGCAGCAGCGGCGAAGGCGGCGGCAGGCCCTGCAGATGGTCACCGCGCACGGTAGCGTCGATCTTCTGCAGATCCTGGCCGCCGGCGGCGGCGACGTGGAACAGGCGCTCGGCCATGCCATAGGCCGAATGGCCCTGGTTGCGCGCAAGCGCCACGGCAAAGGCATCGACATCCTGCTGCGGCCTGCCCTGTCCGTCCTCGGCCAGCAGATGCCAGGCCGGGCCCATCATCGGGTTGTCCTTCACCATCGCCTGGGTGCGCTGCATCAACCCGCGCATCTGGCCCTCGTCCAGCACCAGCGTGTTCACTTCGCCGGCCTTCAAAGGCCCGCGCACATCGTTGCCGGCGCGCCCGACCAGCGCACTGTTGGCCAGGCTGGCGATCTGCTCCCCGTTGGGGTTGTCCTTCAGGTCGAAGGTGAATTCGTAGCGGCGCTGCGCGAGGTCTTCCCTGCCGTCGGCACCGTAGGCGCTGATGCGGCTCATCGGCAGGTTGCCGCTGTACTCCAGGTTCATCCGCTCGGTGTAGCTGCCATCCTCGCGGCGCACGCGCACGATATCGCCGGCATTGCGCTGGCCGGCCAGGTCGACACCGAACTTGTCGTTGTAATCCAGCTTCAGACGGGTCTGCGAATTCATGCCGATCCGCTCGATGGTGGCCAGGTCCTGCACGCCGGGCGTGCCGGCCTGCATCCGCCCGGTCTCGATAAACTGCGCGTAGGCCGCGCGGCCATCGGCCTGCTCCAGATCGAAGGTCGCACTGCGCACCGACGACTGCCCCAGTCCATCCTGGCGGCCGGCAACGGCGCTGAACTTGCCCGCCGAGAAGCCCACGCCATTGAAGGCCTCCACGGCCTCGTTCGGGCCCGTGCTGACGCGCACGCGGCCATCGCTGAGGCGATCGACGCGATAACTCGCGCCCTGCGCCTCGGTCAGCTGGCTCTCGGCGGCCATGTTGCGGAAACGCGCTTCCATCTGCGTGCCAGTGAATTGCTGGCCATCGAGGATGACGCTGCCACCGCGCGGGAGGGTGGTCGGGTCCAGTGGACTGACCTCGCGCGGATCGGTGGTGTCGTTCTGCGGCAGGGCCACCTTGTAGCGGCCACGGCCACCGGCGGACACCGCACCTTCGACGATGCCGGCCTTCAGCTGACTGCGGGTGGCATTGGCCACCTCCAGCTGGAATTCGTTGCGCCCATCGACGACTGTTTCAGTGACGGCGGCACTGGCGTCGACGAACTGTCCCGCGAACTTCGTGCCAGCCAGCTTGCGTTCGCCGCTGGATTTCACCCCGGTCTCGGAGACCGTCACGCTGCCGTCGCGCGTCGCCCGCCGCGCTTCGTGCACGCTGGAGGTGTAAGTGGGGTCGAAGGCCGCCTTGTCCGGGGCGTCGTAAGCGGTGGTGCTGTCCTTGCCAGCCTGTGCAGTCATGCCATGGGCTCCTCTACGTAGCCCACGATTATAAGCAGGCGAAATCGCCAGGCATTCACATCATCACGCAGTGATGTTCGGGATAGTGACGCACGTCCCACCCGTTGATGAGCCCGAATGCCCGCATTTTCCGCACGTTTCACCCAATGGCCGCGCCGCTGGCGGCTGCTGGCCTGGAGCGTTGCCGGCGTTTACGCGCTCTATCTGCTGGCGGGCAACATCTTCCTCAACACGCCGCTGTTCGACCTGGCCACCAACCGCAAACCGCAGAAGTTCGTGATGCGCACGGGTCCGGCCATCACTCTGCTGCCGGGGCATGTCATCGCCTGGAACGTGCACATGCGCGGCCATGTGAACCACACGGTGTATGTGCTGCACGCCGACCGCGCCAGTGCCCGCCTGGCGCTGTGGCCGTTGTTCCGCCGCGAAGTGCGCGTGCCGCACCTGCTGGCCAGCGGCGTGTCGGCCGAAGTCACCCGTGTCGACGATGTCGTGCCGCCGCCCCCTCGAGGGAGCCAGGGCTGGACACTGCGCTTCGACGCCATCCACAGTGATTCCATCCAGCACGCCCGCTTCGGCAAGCTGCTGATCATCGGCCAGGGCCAGGGCACGGTCGGCTTCCGCAAGCAGCTGCGTGGCGGCCCCTCGGAACTGTATGACTCGCAGGTGGCCTTCAGCGACGCCATCGCCAGCTATGACGGCGTGCAGCTGCTGGACGCGATGAAGGTCGAGGCAACATTCGGCTACCCCTGGCATTACCGTGACCAGGCGCCCGGCATCGCCAAGTTCGACATCCTCCGCGGCGCGCTGAAGGTAGATGCGCGCAGTCACGGCATCCGGCTGGACACGGATGCGCGGACGCTGGCGGTATCCAGCTCGCCCAGCACGGGCCAGCTGCAGGCCGACATCTCGCTCGACCGCGGCACCCTGCAGCCGGGCAGTCGCGCGGTGTGGCGGGTGCCGCTACAGGCCGGCGCCGGCGCCCCCGATCGCGGCACGCTGGCCCTGCAGCTGCACGCGGCACAGGACATCCGCCTGCAGGCGCGGCTGCCGGCGCGCAAGGACACGGGCGCCGCGCTGGATGCCGACCTGCACATCTCGGGGCGGAAGATTCCCTTCCGCGAGCCCGGCCAGCTGATCGAGCGCACCTCCGGTCGCGTGCAGGGCGTATGGACCTTCACCTCGCTCAACTGGATTCCCGCCCTGTTCCTGCGCAAGCCCTGGGTGCAGCTGGACGGCGGCGGCACCGTGCGGGCCGATCTGCAGCTGAAAGCGGGAGAGCTTGCGGCGGGCAGTACGGTGGACATCCCCGAAGCAGCGGCAACGGCCGAAGTGGCGGGCGTGCGCATGACCGGTACGGCCAGCGCACACGGCGAGCTGGCGCCCGGTACGCCGACCCGCGCCACGCTGGATGTACGGGTGCCGCGCTTCAACGCACGCGCTGGCGGTGAGAAAGGAGACACCTTGTTCGACGGTCGCGACCTGTCGCTGCTGCTCAGTGGTGATGGCCGCCTGCGTGAGTTCCGCAAGGACATGCGCGCGCGCCTGCGTTTCAGCAATGCCACCATTCCCGACCTGACCGCGTACAACCGCTATCTGGGCAAGGGCCAGGCCCGGCTGCTGGGTGGCACCGGCACGCTCACCGGCGATGTGGAACTGGATACCGACGGCCGGGTCGGCCATGGCACCGCCACCCTGCTCGGCAACGACGCACGCCTGCAGGTGGCCGGCCTCGACCTGCTTGGCAATGCAGAGGTCGACGCCACTTTGCGCCGGGCCGACTTCAAGCAGCGCTACTTCGACCTGTCGGGCACGTCGGTGCAGCTGCGCAACGTGCAGGTCGGCCAGCAGCAGCGAAAGACGCCCTGGCAGGGACGCGTGCAGTTCAGGCAGGGCCGCATCGATGCGCAGGCACCGTTCCGGGTCGATGCCAGCGCCGCGCTGACCATGAGCGATGCCGCGCCCCTGCTGGCGGTGTTCGCCGAGCGTGGCGACTACCCGCGCTGGGCGCTGTCCCTGCTCGATTCCGGGCAGGTGAATGCAACCACCCGGCTGCGCTGGCAGGCGGGCCATCTGGTGCTCGACGGCTTGGAAGCCGAGAACGAGCGCCTGTCCCTGCGCGCACGGCTGGATCTGCTCGAGCACAACAAGCGCGGCGATCTGTACCTGCGCTGGGGACTGCTCGGTGCCGGCATCGAGATGAAAGGCAAGCAGCGCCAGTGGCATCTGGCGGGTGCACGCGAATGGTTCGACGGGCGCCCGGCCCTGCTGCCTGCCGACGGCGCACCCGGTACCGCAGACTGAGCGTTGCGGCGCCTGCATCCAACACGCACCGGTCTGCGTAGACCGGGTGCGACGGCAAATGTTCGAGAGGATCAGTGATGAATCACAGAAGACAGCTGTTCGGCCTGGTGGGTTGGCTGGCACTCACGCTCGCAGCAGCGGCGCTCGGCGCGCGCGCCTCGATCACGGCTGCGCAGTTTTACGGGCAGCTGGTCCAGCCCAGCTGGGCGCCGCCGGCCACTGTGTTTGGACCGGTCTGGACATTCTTATATATAGTGATGGCGCTCAGCGCGTGGCTGGTCTGGCGCCAGGGCGGTTGGCGCAGCAATCGGACCGCGCTCGGGCTGTACGTCGCGCAACTGGTGGTCAACGTGCTGTGGAGCTGGCTGTTCTTTGCTTGGAAGCTCGGTGGCGCGGCCTTCGCCGACATTCTGGTGCTGCTGGTACTGATCGTGGCCACGATGCTCGCCTTCGCCCGTCGCAGGGCCCTGGCGGCGTGGCTGCTGCTGCCTTACCTGGCCTGGGTCAGCTTCGCCACCGCGCTCAACCATGCGGTCTGGCAGCTCAACCCTTCGGTGCTGTGAGCGGGGCTCAGGCGGCCGGCGCGTCCGCTGCTCGCCACTGCCGAAGTGCGGCGCCAGTGAACGACTGCTGGCCACAGCCGGATGGGCAGCGGACCACGCGGGCCGACGAGGTGCTGACCAGGCCAGCGCCTTCCTCTGCCTTGAACACCGTCTCGCACGCCGTGCAGCGCGCCACCAGCGCATAGAGGTGGACGATGCGGCCGCTGCAGGGATCCTGCAGGGCACTGACGTCGAGCAGTTCGAAGTGGGCACTGTCCGCCATCGGCCGACGCGGGAAGGAAGGATGACGATCGAAGGAAGGAACGGAAGGCTGCAGGTCCACGCGGCGTCACCATCAGGGGGGTGCCTTCACTGTATGCAGCCGCGCGTGCAGCACGCGTGCAGCACTGATGCACGCACCGCGAATGCCTGGCGTTGCCATGCGGACTGATGGCTGAATTGTTCAGCATCGTAGCCCTGCGTCTTCACATGAAAGAGTGGTATGCGAATCACGATTTTTGCTTCACCATGTAGCGATGCCTTTTTCTACCGACTCAGACCTGCGACGTGGCGTGCATTCCGGCGCTGCCAACCTGCCCCGAACCGCGAGCGCTGCTGCTGATGTCATCTGCTGAGACTGCGCAGGACACAGCGCTGGACCTCTGCGCGCGTGAGCCCATCCACACGCCAGGTGCCATCCAGCCTTACGGCGTGCTGCTGGTGGTCGATCCGCACTCGCTGCAGGTCCTCGAGCGCGCGGTGAGTGAGCCAGCTCTGCTTGAACGCTTCGGCGACCCGCTGGGACAGTCGCTGGCCGACGTACTGGGCGGCACTCTGGCGGACTGCGTCGAGCCGGTCGGCCAGATGGCCGTGGACAGTTCGGTGCACCTCGGCGCCATCGAACTGCCGGAATACGGGCGGCACCAGGTGCTGGCCCATCGCTCGCCGCAGGCGCTGCTGCTGGAGCTGGAATCACCGGTTGCGGGCCAGCCGACCTCGCTGGAGGCGCTGTATCCGGCCATCCGCCAGTTGATGGCGGCCATCGAAACCGCCAGCACGGTCGAGGCGCTGTGCCAGATCGCCGCCGAACACATGCGTGCGATGACCGGCTTCGACCGCACCCTGGTCTATCAGTTCGACAGCGGCTGGAACGGCATCGTCATCGCCGAGGATGGCAACGGGGTACTGCCCTCCTATCTCGACCTGCGCTTCCCCGAGTCGGACATCCCGGCGCAGGCGCGCGAACTCTACCGCCGCAACCGCGTGCGCCTGATCGCCGATGCCAACTACAGCGCGGTGCCGCTGGTGCGCGCCGCTCAGCATGCCGATGCGGCGCCGACCGACCTGAGCCTGTCCGTACTGCGCAGTGTATCGCCGGTGCACCTGCAGTACATGCGCAACATGGGCACCGGCTCGTCGATGTCGGTGTCACTGATCCACGAAGGCCAGCTGTGGGGCCTGGTGTCATGCCACAGCGCGGATGCCCGGCGCCTGCCCTACCCGGTGCGCACCGCCTGTGAGTTCATGGGCCAGATCGTCTCGCTGCAGATTGCCCTGAAGGAACGGGCCCGTGCAGTTGAAGAACGCATCAACCGCCGCTCGGTACTGGTCCGGCTGCTGGGGCGCATGGCCGGTGACGAAGAGTTCATGGCCGCGCTGCGCCAGGATCCGGCCAGCCTGATGTCGCTGACCAATGCCGCCGGCGCTGCGATCGTGCACAAGGGCGACTGCCTGCTGGTCGGGCACTGCCCCGCCCGCAACGAGGTGCTGGACATCGCCCACTGGCTGGCCAGCGAGCACGCCGGCGACGAGGTCTATGCCACCGATCACCTGGCCAGCACCTGGCCCGCGGGCGAAGCCCTGACCGACACCGCGAGCGGCCTGCTGGCGGTGTCGATCTCCCAGCTGCACGACAGTTTCCTGATGTGGTTCCGCCCCGAAGTGGTGCGCACCGTGCGCTGGGGCGGCGACCCGCGCAAGACCGCGGCGCCGGGAACGGTGCTGTCACCACGCAATTCCTTCGAAGCGTGGAAGGAGACCGTGCAGCAGCGCAGCCTGCCCTGGACCGATGCCGACCGCGATGCCGCGCACGAGATGCGCACCGCCATCGTCGACATCGTGCTGCGCAAGGCCGAGGAGATGGCCGAACTCAACGAGCAGCTCCTGCGCAGCAACAAGGAGCTGGAGGCGTTCTCGTACTCGGTCAGCCATGACCTGCGTGCACCCTTCCGGCACATCGTCGGCTATTCCGAGCTGCTTGGCAGTTCCGCCGCCGAACGCCTGAACGCCACCGAGCGCCGCTTCCTGGACACCATCGTCGAATCGGCCAAGTCGGCCGGCACACTGGTTGATGACCTGCTGAGCTTCTCGCAGATGGGCCGCTCGACACTGGGCCGCATGCGCCTGGACATGGGCGCCCTGGTCAGCGATGTGCGCCGCACCCTGGCCTTCGACTATGCCGGGCGCGAGATCGAGTGGAAGGTCGGCACGCTGCCGGTCATCGAGGCCGACCCGACGATGATGCGCCTGGTCTGGCAGAACCTGCTGTCCAACGCCGTCAAGTTCACCCGCGAACGCGAGCATGCCGTCATCGAGATCGGCTATGAACGCACCGACGAGGAGAACGTCTTCTTCGTCCGCGACAACGGCTGCGGTTTCGACATGCGTTACGTGGACAAGCTGTTCGGCGTGTTCCAGCGCCTGCACCACGTCGAGGAATTCGAAGGCACCGGCATCGGCCTGGCCAATGTCCGCCGCATCGTCGGCCGCCATGGCGGCCGCACCTGGGCCGAAGGCGCACTTGGCAAGGGCGCCACCCTGTATTTCACCCTGCCCCATCAAAACGGAGAACACCCATGAGGGATCTGCGGCCTATCCTTCTGGTTGAAGACAGCCCCAAGGATGCCGAGCTGACGATGGCAGCACTGGCACGCTGCCAGCTGCTGAACGACGTCATCCATGTGCGCGACGGTGCCGAGGCACTGGACTACCTGCGCTGCGAACGCGCCTATGCCGGGACGCAGCATGGCGGCCCGGTGGTGGTCCTGCTCGACCTGAAGCTGCCCAAGATCAACGGCCTGGAAGTGCTGGAGCAGGTGCGCAACGACGCGACGCTGAGCAGCACGCCGATCGTCATGCTCACCTCGTCGCGCGAGGAGCAGGACCTGGTGCGCAGCTACCAGCTGGGCGTCAATGCCTTCGTGGTCAAGCCGGTGGACTTCAAGGAATTCTTCGACGCCATCCAAGGGCTGGGCATGTTCTGGGGCATCACCAACCAGCCGCCACCGCCCCCCTCCCTCGGAACAGGTCCCCGCGATGCGTGATGCCACGCGCCGTGCTTCGCGCCTGCGCATCCTCATGCTGGAGGACAGCGCGCTCGATGCAGAGCTGATCACGGCGCAACTGCAGCGGGGCGGGCTGGATTTCGAGATCGAGCGCCTGTGGACCCGCGACGCCTTCATCGAAGCGATCGAGAGTGATCGTTTCGACGTCATCCTGGCCGACCACGTGCTGCCGGGCTTCGACGGCGATGCCGCGCTCGACCTCGCGCGCGAGCGCGCGCCGCACATCCCTTTCATCTTCGTCTCAGGCACCCTGACCGAAGAGCTGGCGGTGCAGGCCCTGACCCGTGGCGCGCGTGACTATGTGGTCAAGCAGCGCCTGCAGCGCCTGCCCGACGCGATCCGTCGCGCGCGCCAGGAAGCCAGCGAGCGCAACCAGCTGACCCAGGCCCGCGCCGCGCTGGACGAAAGCCAGGCGCAGCTGCAGCAGATCACTGATGCTGTGCCGGCGCTGATCGCCCACCTCGGCACCGACCACCGCTACCGCTTCGCCAACAAGGCGTTCCTCGACTGGCACGGCACCGACCTGCAGAGCATCCTTGGCCAGACCGCCGCGGACGTTGGCGGCGAGGAGGCCTTTGCCAACGCCCTGCCCAGCCTGCAGCGGGTATTGGCCGGCGAACGGGCCAGCTTCCAGGTCACCCTCGTTCACCGCAGTGGCGAGTCACGCTTCCTGCAGATGGACTGCGTCCCCGAGCGTGCCGCCGATGGCAGTGTCACCGGCTATACCTGCCTGGGCAGCGATGTGTCCTCGCTGAAGCGTGCCGAGCTGGCGCTGCGCGAGGACAATGAATCGCTGGAACGGCAGGTGCAGGCGCGTACCGCCGAACTGCAGGCCAGCAAGCGCCGCCTGCAGGCCATTTTTGAATCCAGTTTCCAGCACCAGGTGCTGCTGGACCGCAGCGGCCACATCGTCGATGCCAATGTCGCCTCGCTCGCCGCGGTATTGGCCGAGAAAGACGATGTCATCGGCCTGCCCTTCTGCGAATCGCCGTGGTTTGCCGCGACGCCCGGGCTCGCCGGCGTCGTCGACCAGGCCGTGGCCGATGCCGCGCGCGGCCGCAGCGCCGTGCAGGCGATGGATCTTGAACTACCCACCGGTCGCCGCAGCTTTGATTTCTCGTTCCGGCCGCTGCAGGGTCCCGAGGGCACGGTGACCGCCGTGGTCTCCGAGGCCGTGGAAACCACCGCCCGCATCCAGGCCGAGCACGCGCTGCGGCAGGCACAGAAAATCGAGGCCGTGGGCCAGCTCACCGGTGGCATTGCCCATGACTTCAACAACATCCTGACCGTGATCGCCGGCAACGTCGAGCACGCGATGCTGCTGAACCAGCGTGACGGCCAGCCCGGCAACATGAGTGCGCGTGCGCTGGACAACGCCTTGAAGGGCGTCGGCCGCGCCGCCAGCCTGACCCAGCGCCTGCTGGCGTTTGCGCGCAAGCAGCCGTTGCGCAGCCAGGCAGTCAACCTCAACGACGCGCTGCTGGGCATGCATGACATGCTGCAGCGGGCACTGGGCGAACTGGTGCAGCTGGACATCCGCACCGGTGAAGGCATCTGGTGTGTCGAACTCGACGTCAGCCAGCTCGAGGCTTCGGTGCTGAACCTGGCGGTGAATGCGCGCGACGCGATGCCCGGCGGCGGGCGCCTGGTGGTGGAGATCGACAACAGCCACCTCGACCATGACTATGCCGCGCTGTTCCCGGATGCGACGCCGGGCGAATACGTGATGCTGCGCGTGCGCGACAACGGCCACGGCATGTCCGCCGATACGATGGCCAAGGTGTTCGAGCCCTTCTTCACCACCAAGCAGGTCGGCCGTGGCACGGGGCTGGGCCTGTCGATGGTACACGGCTTCGTCAAGCAGTCCGGTGGGCACGTGCTGATCGATTCGGTGGAGGGCGGCGGCACCAGCATCACCATGATGTTCCCGCGTTCCACGCTGGACCTGCCCTGCGAGACCGCCGTGGCGGCCAGCGGCCTGGCCGGTTACGAGCCGCGCGAAGAAACCATCCTCGTCGCCGAGGACAATGACGATGTGCGCGCCTACACCGTCGAGGCGCTGCGCCAGCTGGGCTACCGCGTGCTGGAAGCGCACGATGGCCCGTCCGCGCTGCGCCTGCTCGAGCGTCCGGATGCGAAGATCGACCTGCTGTTCTCCGATGTGGTGATGCCGGGGATGTCAGGCTGGGAGCTGGGCCGTGAAGTGCGCGAGCGCTGGCCGGAGGTCGCCGTGCTGTTTACCTCGGGCTATCCGCGCGACCACGATGCCGCTGGCAGCAAGGGGCGTTCGGCGCCACTGCTGTCGAAGCCGTTCACCCGTAGCGATCTGGCTGAGTCGATCATCAGCGTGCTGAAGGATCACGCGCCAGCGCGTTGATCTGAGCGCATTCCACAATCGCCGGCGGCGACGGAAGCCGGGCCAGCGCGATCATCGCCTGGCCGATGGCCCGATTGCTGGTGGTCAGCGCCGGCAGCAGCCCCTCGGCCACGGCCATCAGCGGGCGGGCCAGCAGATAGAACGGCTTGAGCAGCGTGTGTCGCGTGCCGGTGCCGGATACCGGCCTCACGCCGGCCGGTCGCAGCATCACCGTGCACACCGGCAGGTCGGCAAGCGCCTGCTCGGTCTCGCCCTTGACCCGCAGCGGCATGAACCGGCTGTGCGGGTTGGCATGTGCACCCGACACATACAGGAAGCATCCACCGGGATTGGCTGCCGCCCACACCTCAGCGACGGCGCGGGTCACCTGCAGCGTCACCTGGCGGTATTCGGGCTCGGCCGTGCCCACCGGTGGTGCGCCCGCGCAATAGAAACAGGCGTCGAATCCAGCGAGCGCATCGCCCAGGATGGCGGCTCGCTGGAAGTCCGCCAGCACGATCTCATCGACGTTGCCCGGCACGCTGTCCGGGCGGCGCACCAGTGTGGCGACGTGGCCGACATCCGCAGACTGCAGGCACGCCTGCAGCACGCCCTGCCCGACCAGCCCGGTGGCGCCCACCAGCAATACCCGCATTGCGTTGCCATTGCCCATCGGGCTTTCCTCCAGCGTTCTAGAGCTTGACGAACCGCTGGATCTTGCGCGCCAGCCAACCGCTGAACACCAGCGGTGCATCCAGCGCCGATACGCAGATGCAGGGCACGCCCGGTGCGGTGACCGGCTGGTGCTCCACATCTTCATCCAGATCAGCCACATCGCCTGGCGCGAACAGACCCAGCGCATCATTGTAGGCGCCGCGCAGGATATGGGTGAGCTCGCTGCGGCCGTGGCTGTGCATCGGCAGGCACTTGCCCGGCGCGATCTTGAGCATGATCAGCGAGGGCATTTCCGCGGAGCGGATGCAATGCACGCCCGGTGCGATCCAGCGCCAGCGAAGCGCAGCCAGCGAGCGACCGAAGTACGGGTGCAGGGACGCCGGCAGATGGTCCGCACTCACCTCCGGCCGCTCCACCGGCGGCGCGGCCGGACGCGCGACGGCAATGGCAGCCACCGCTGGCTCGTCACGCTCCAGCTCGGCCAGCATGGCCGCACGCAGCGCCTGGCTGCGGCCGCCAACCACCATCGGCTGGGTCTGTTCGATCAGCGCCGCGCCGATGGCCTCGGCCTCGCGCAGGCGCCGGCGGCAATGCGGGCACTGCTCCAGGTGGGTGCCGGCGACCACGCTCAGCGGCGCCGGCAACGCGCCGGCCGCATAGCTGAGCAGGGTCGATTCATGCAGGTGGTGGTGCGGGTTCATGGCATGCCCCCCACCTTCGACTGCAGCTGCAGGAAGGCCCGCCGCAGGTGTGATTTCACCGTGCCCAGCGGCATGCCCAGCGCCTCGGAGATCTCGCCGTGGCTCTTGGCCTCGAAATAGGACATGCGCACCAGCCGCGCCTGCACTGCCGGCAGCTCGTTGATGCGCTGGCGCAGGCGCGCCTGGTCGGCATAGTGCTCGGCGCTGCTGTGAGACTGCGCGTCGCCGCTGGCAGCTTCCTCCACCGCAGCCTGTACCTGCATCCAGCTGCGCTCATGGCGCACCCGGTCGATCTGCAGGTTGCGCGCGATCCGGTACAGCCAGGTGCTCAGCGCACCCTGCGCCGCATCGTAGTCGGCCGCGCGCAGCCACAGGCGCAGCAGGCATTCCTGCGCAAGCTCCTCGGCCACCGCTTCGGGCGCGCCGAGCCCGCGCAGGTAGACACACAGGCGCGGCATGAAGTGGTCATAGATGCGCATGAAACAGCTGCGGTCGCGCAGGCGCGCCACACCGTCCATGTCACCGGTCCAGTTCGTCGGCTCGCTGCTTGGCTGCTGGGAACTGGACACGATGCGCGCGGCGTGGAAGTCAAAGGAAGGGCTGGCGGCGTCAGGGTACATCCGGGCGGCGATCAGGCAGGTGAAGGGAGTCTGTGTGCTGTACGCACCAGAGGCCGGTTTGGATGCAGCGCACCGCCCTGCATCCAGCTGGGTCTGTCGTGCGTATGTTCAGCAGGCCAACCTGCCAGGACCCCCATGCATACCGCCGGGCTGCTGCTGTACCTGTCCACCGTGGCCAGCGCCACGCCCCTGCTGCGCAGCGAAGGCGTTGCCAGCCTGGCCGACGGCACCCCCGCCTACCGCGAGGTGCACTGGCGGCGCGGGGAGCCCGAAGGTGCGGCGCGCTGGGTGCAGTACCTGTGCCCGGACGGTCGCCCGTTCGCACGCAAGGAGCTGCCGGGCACCGCCCAGCCGCAGGCGCGGGGCTACCTGCTGCAGGACGGACGCAGCGGCCAGGCCGCCAGAGTGGTGGTGGCCGGCGGAAAGGTGAACATCGACTGGAAGGAAAGCGCGCCCGACGCGGAACGGCGTGCGCAGCTGCCACTGCCTGCCGACGCGGTGATCGACACCGGGTTCGACGCGGCGGTGCGCGCGCACTGGCCTGCACTGATGAAGGGAGAAGAGGTCCGCCTGCCCTTCCTGGTGCCGGGCCGGCAGCGCTTCTACCCGGTCAGCGTGCGCCGTACCGGTGCGCTCACCTGGCAGGGTGCCCCGGCACAGGCCATTGAGGTGCGCCTGGCCACCTGGTACGGCGCGGTCGCTCCGCGGCTGTCCCTGGTCTACGGCGATGATGACCGCCGCCTGCTGGAATTCCGCGGCACCAGCAACCTGCGTGATGGCCATGGCGCCTATCCGGCCGTCATTGTCCGCTTCGCCTCACCCGCGACGACGCAGCCACAGGCGCAGTGGCAGCAGGCCTGGGCACAACCGCTGGTGGCGTCCTGCGGCGTGAGCAGCAGGTGAAGCGGTCACGCAATGCCGATTGAGTGCATCCAATCCACGCCGTGCTGCGTAGATAGGGACAGACACGCCCTCGAGACTTCGCCCATGTCCGCTGCTGCGCCCCTTCCACGCCGACGTGAGCGACTGCTGCGCACCCTGCGACGCTGGTTCGATACCGAGGCCGCCGCGGCGCAGGCCGATCCGGCGCAGCGCGGCCGCATCGACTGGCTGCGGGCCGTGCCCTTCGTCCTGCTGCATGTGGCGTGCCTGGGGGTGATGTGGGTCGGCGTGTCCTGGACCGCGGTAGCGGTCGCGCTGGCGCTGTACGCGGTGCGGATGTTCGCGATCACCGGCTTCTACCATCGCTATTTTTCGCACCGCACCTTCCAGGCCTCGCGCCCGGTGCAGTTCATCTTCGCGGTGATCGGTGCGTCCAGTGTGCAGCGTGGCCCCTTGTGGTGGGCCGCCCACCACCGCCATCACCACCGCCATGCCGACCAGCCGCAGGACCCGCATTCGCCCAATGAGGGCGGTTTCTGGCGCAGCCACATGGGCTGGTTCCTGACCCGCGAAGCCTTTGCCACGGATCTGGCGCGCGTGCCCGACCTGGCCCGTTTCCCTGAGCTGCGCTGGCTGGACCGCTTCGACATCGCCGTACCAGTATTACTGGCCGCGGGCCTGTACGGCCTCGGCGCGCTGCTGGAGCGCGTGGCACCCGGCCTGCACACGACGGGCCCGCAGCTGCTGGTCTGGGGCTTCTTCATCTCCACTGTGGTGCTGTTCCATGCCACGGTCACCATCAATTCGCTGGCCCACCGCTTCGGCAGCCGCCGCTTCGAGACGCGCGATGACAGCCGCAACAACCTGTGGCTGGCCCTGCTGACCTTCGGCGAAGGCTGGCACAACAACCACCATTTCTTCCCCGGCACCGCCCGCCAGGGCTTCCGCTGGTGGGAAGTGGACCTGACCTGGTACGGCCTGCGCCTGATGGCCGCCGTCGGCCTGGTCAGCGGACTGAAGCCGATACCCGAGTGGGTGCTGGCCAAGGCGAAGGACTGAGCATGCGCATCGCGGTCATCGGTTCGGGCATTGCAGGGCTGGCCAGTGCGTACTGGCTGGACGGCGAGCACGAAGTCACCCTGTATGAAGCCAACGACTATCTGGGCGGGCACACCCACACCCATCGGGTGCAGGTCGACGGCCAGCAGATGTCGGTCGACACCGGCTTCATCGTCTTCAATCCGCAGCACTATCCGCTGCTGACCGCCCTGTTCGACGAGCTGGGCGTGGCGTCACAGCCCACCACCATGAGCTTCTCGATGCACAGCGACCGCAGTGGCGTGGAGTACAACGCCACCTCGCTGGACGGCCTGTTCTGCCAGCGCCGCAACCTGGTCTCGCCGCGCTTCTGGGGCATGCTGGCCGACCTGCGCCGCTTCTACCGGGATGCGCCGCTGCTGCTGGCCGAGGCCGAAGGCCCGACGCTGGGACAGTATCTGCGCCAGCAGCGCTTCGGCGATGCCTTCGTGGAGGAACACCTGTTGCCGATGGCCTCGGCGCTGTGGTCATCGCCGACCGCCACCGTGCTGGACTTCCCGGCGCGCTACCTGGTGCAGTTCATGGCCAATCACCAGATGCTGCAGATGACCGGTCGCCCGCCGTGGCGGGTGGTCAAGGGCGGCTCGGCGCGCTATGTCGAGGCGCTGCGCGGCCGCTGGCGCGTGCATGAGCGGCTGGAAACGCCGGTGCAGGCGGTCGAGCGCATGCCGTGGGGCGCGCGCGTGCACAGTGCAGCGGGCATCGAGGGCTTCGACGAGGTGATCCTGGCCTGCCACAGTGACCAGGCCCTCGCCCTGCTTGCAGACGCCGATCCGGTCGAAAGCGCGGTGCTGGGCGCGATCCGCTACCAGGCCAACGAGGCCGTGCTGCATACCGACGCCTCGCTGCTGCCCGCCAACCGCAAGGCCTGGGCTGCATGGAACGCGCACGTGCCGGAAGATCCTTCGGCGCCCTGCACGGTGAGCTACTGCATGAACCTGCTGCAGGGCCTGCCCGGCGAGACGCCGCTGGTGGTGACCCTCAACCGCACTGATGCCATCGATCCGTCCAAGGTGCTGCGTCGACTGCACTATGCGCACCCCGTGCACGACCATGCCGCCGTGCGGGCACAGCAGCGCTGGGGCGAGATCCAGGGCCACCGCCACACCTGGTTCGCCGGTGCTTACTGGGGCTGGGGTTTCCACGAGGACGGCATTGCCAGCGCACGGCGCACGGTTGATGCGCTGCGCGCCCGCACCGGCATCGCCTCGCCGCTGCGGCCGACCGAGATCACGGCATGACCGCCAGTGCGCTCTATGTCGGGCAGGTGCAGCACCGGCGGCACCATCCGCATGCGCACGCATTCCGCTATCCGGTGGCGCAGCTGCTGTTGGACCTGGACGAGCTGGACACGATCTTCGCCGGGCGCTGGCTGTGGTCGGTCAACCGACGCAACCTGGCCGAGTTCCGCCGCAGCGACTACCTGGGCGATGCGAAGGTGCCACTGGCCGATGCCGTGCGCGACCATGCCGCCACCGTGCTGGGCCGTCGCCCGGAAGGACCCGTGCGGCTGCTGACCCACCTGCGTTTTGGCGGCCACGTGTTCAACCCGGTCAGCTTTTACTACTGCTACCAGGCCGACGGCAGCACCCTGGACTGCATCGTCGCCGACATCACCAATACGCCGTGGAAGGAACGCCACGCCTACGTACTGCCGGTCGAGCAGGCGCAGCACGAAGGTGGCAGCCTGCGCTGGCAGTTCGACAAGTGCTTCCACGTGTCGCCCTTCATGCCGATGGACTGCCGCTACGACTGGCGCTTCAACGCTCCCGGCGATGCGCTGCGCGTGCACATGCAGGTCTGGCGCGAGGGCGTGCGCCAGTTCGATGCGACCCAGTCCATGCAGCGCCATCCGCTGGACGGCCGCGGCCTGGCGCGGGTGCTGCTGGGCTACCCGCTGATGACCGTGCAGGTGGTCGCCGCCATCCACTGGCAGGCGCTGCGCCTGTGGCTGAAACGCAACCCCGTGCACGACCACCCTTCCCTTGCCGAGAAACCGCGATGAACAATCTGACGCCTTCGGTGGCCCTGCCCCGTGCCGGTGCACTGGACGCCTTCCTGCGCCGTCGCCTGCTGGCCCAGCTTGCCCCGATGCACGACGGCCAGCTGCGCGTACGCGATGCCTTCGGCGAGGTGCTTCTGGGCGATGGCCAGGGCCCGCTGCAGGCCACGGTGACCATCGACGACCCGGCCTTCTACCGCAAGGTGGCCGCGCTGGGCAGCGTCGGCGCCGGCGAAAGCTACATCCACGGCGACTGGCGCTGCGATGACCTGGTGGCGCTGGTGCGCCTGCTGGTGCGCAACCGCGATCTGCTGGACGGCATGGAACGCGGCCCGGCACGCGCCGCCGGCTGGCTGCTGCGCGGCTGGAACCGCCTGCGCCGCAACAGCCGCGAGGGCAGCCGCCGCAACATCGCCGCCCACTACGACCTCGGCAATGATTTCTTCGCGCTGTTCCTGTCGCCGGACCTGATGTATTCCTCGGCCCTGTACGCGCAGGCGGACGAGCCGCTGGAAATGGCCTCGACCCGCAAGCTGGACCGCATCTGCCAGCAGCTGCAGCTGCAGCCGGGCGACCGCGTGGTCGAGATCGGCACCGGCTGGGGCGGCTTTGCCGTGCATGCGGCACGCCATTACGGCTGCCACGTCACCACCACCACCATTTCCGCCGAACAGCACGCACTGGCCGTGCAGCGCGTGCAGGACGCCGGCCTGCAGGAGCGCGTGACCGTGCTGATGCAGGACTACCGCGACCTGCAGGGCCAGTTCGACAAGCTGGTCTCCATCGAGATGATCGAGGCCATCGGCGCCGAGTTCCTCGACACCTACATGGGCACCCTGCAGCGCCTGCTGAAGCCCGATGGCGTGGCCCTGCTGCAGGCGATCACCATCGAAGACCACCGCTACGAACAGGCCCGGCGCAGCGTCGACTACATCAAGCGCTTCGTGTTCCCGGGCAGCTTCATTCCTTCGATCAACGCGATCATGGCGGCCAAGACCCGCGCCAGCGACCTGCAGCTGATCGCCCAGCAGGACTTCGGCCATTCCTACGCGCTGACCCTGCGCGCCTGGCGCCAGCGCTTCCTGGCCCAGCGCGCCGCCGTGCAGGCACAGGGGTTCGACGAGCGCTTCTGCCGCCTGTGGGAGTTCTACCTGGCCTACTGCGAGGGTGGTTTCCTGGAGCGCTCCATCGGCGTGTCGCACCTGCTGCTGGCGCGCCCGGGCCATTGCACCGACGTCCCCACCGGCCGCGAGGCCTGAGATGGGAGGCCTTATATGAAACGGACCTGGGCCAACCTGTTCGGCAACCAGCTGGTCTGGCTGTGCGCGGTGGCTGGCGCGGGCCGGGGCTGGCAATGGCCGGCACTGCTGGCCGCAGCGCTGTATGTCGCCAGCCAGCTGCTGACCAGCCCGGTGCCGCGCATTGACCTGCGCCTGCTGCTGCTCGCCCTCGCCTGCGCCTGGCTGGTGGATGGCATCGCCGCCGCCAGCGGCACCGTGCGCTATGCCGCCGCGCCGCTGGGCTGGGCACCGCCGCCGTGGATCATGGCGCTGTGGGCGGCGTTCGCGATGACGCTGACAAGCTCGATGACCTTCCTGCAGCGGCACCGCCTGCTGCCGGTGCTGTTCGGCCTGCTGCTGGCACCGCTGGCCTATCTGTCGGCGGCGCGTGGCTTC
Organism: Stenotrophomonas sp. STEN087; assembly: GCF_056759115.1. Classification (NCBI taxonomy): domain Bacteria; kingdom Pseudomonadati; phylum Pseudomonadota; class Gammaproteobacteria; order Lysobacterales; family Lysobacteraceae; genus Stenotrophomonas; species Stenotrophomonas sp. STEN087. Next base: position 105,063 of record NZ_JBRRCR010000001.1, read on the forward strand.
CAGGCCGTGCAGTTCTACGCACCCGTGTGGCAGGGCGTCCTGCTGCTGGGGGTGGGCTGGAGCATCGCCCTGCCGCTGCTGTGCGCGCTGGCACGCCGAGGCACTGACAAGGCAACCGCACACACAGACAAAGGAGTACGCGCATGAACCTGCTCGGCTGGGTGCTGCTCTACGCAGTGCTGGTGATGTGCTGGGGCTGGGTCTGGCAGCGCCGCCACCGCAACATCGGCGTGGTCGACGTGCTGTGGGCCAAGGGCGTGGCCGCGGGCGCACTGCTGCTGGCCTGGCTGGGTGACGGCGGCCTGCAGCCGCGCATCGCGCTGGCGGTGCTGGGCGGGCTGTGGGGCAGCCGGCTGGCCCTGCATCTGTGGCACCGCGTGCGCAGTGAAGACGAGGACGGTCGCTACCGCTATCTGCGCGAACACTGGAACGGTCACCAGGGAAAGATCTTCGGCTTCTTCATGGCCCAGGCGCTGCTGGTGGTACTGTTCGCCCTGCCGTTCCTGGCCGTGGCGCGCAACCCGGCCACCGGCCATGCCGGCTGGATCGCCGCGGCCATTGCGGTATGGCTGCTCAGCGTCGGTGGCGAAGCCGTGGCCGACCGCCAGCTCGCACGCTTCCGCGCCGACCCCGCCAACAAGGGCCGGACCTGCCGGCAGGGGCTGTGGCGCTACTCGCGCCATCCCAACTATTTCTTCGAGTGGCTGCACTGGTTCACCTATGTGCTGCTGGCCGTCGGCTCACCGCTATGGTGGCTGGCGTGGTCGGGACCGGTGGTGATGTACCTGTTCCTGCGCTACCTCAGCGGCGTCCCCTTCACCGAGAAACAGGCCCTGCGCAGCCGCGGCGATGACTACCGCGACTACCAGCGCAGCACCTCGATGTTCTTCCCGTGGTTCCCCCGCACTTCCCCTTCCCAGGACCGCACGCCATGAATGCCACCAGCACGCTGCACCCTCCCGTCGAGATCGAAGGCGGCCTGACCGGCTGGGCCGAGCGCGGCTGGATCCCGGACGCTGCCCTGCGTGCAGGCATCCGTCGCCTGTGCGCGCAGCGCCTGCAGGAGGAGGACGAGGGCGGCCAGGAAGGACAGTCGGTACGCTTCCAGCGTCGCATCGCCGAACTGGCCGGCAGCCCGCTCGCCCTGCACGTCGATGCCGCCAACCGCCAGCATTACGAGGTGCCGGCCGCGTTCTTCCAGGCCTGCCTCGGCAAGCGCCTGAAGTACAGCAGCTGCTACTACCGCACCGGTCACGAAACCCTGGACCAGGCCGAAGAGGCGATGCTGGAACTGTATGGGCAGCGCGCCGGGCTGCGTGACGGCCAGGACATCCTCGAGCTCGGCTGCGGCTGGGGTTCGCTGACCCTGTGGATGGCCGAGCGCTACCCGAATGCACGCATCACCGCAGTGTCCAATTCGCACAGCCAGCGCGAGCACATCCTGGGCCAGTGCCAGGCACGCGGCCTGCGCAACGTCGAGGTCCTCACCCGCGACGTGAACCAGCTGGAGCTGCCGAGTGCGCGTTTCGACCGCTGCGTGTCGGTGGAGATGTTCGAACACGTGCGCAACTACCAGCAGCTGCTGCAGCGCATTTCTGGCTGGCTGCGGCCGGACGGCGCACTGTTCGTGCACATCTTCGCCCACCGCACACTGATGTACCCGTTCGAGACCGAAGGTGATGACAACTGGATGGGGCGGCACTTCTTTACCGGCGGCCTGATGCCGGCCGCCGACACCCTCCTGCATTTCCAGCAGCACCTGCAGCTGGACCAGCGCTGGCTGCTGGACGGCACGCACTACCAGCGCACCGCCAACCACTGGCTGGACAACCAGGACGCGGCCCGTGCGCAGCTGATGCCGATCCTGCAGGCGACCTACGGCGAGGCCGCCGCGCGCATCTGGTGGCAGCGCTGGCGCATGTTCTGGATGGCCTGCGCCGAGCTGTTCGGCTATGACGATGGCCAGCAGTGGCTGGTCGCCCACTACCTGTTCCGCCCCCGCTGAAGGAGCCACGGCCATGCGTACCCTGCCCCTGATCTCGATGCTGGCCGTGGCCCTGTTTGGCAGCGGCTGCAGCAGCCAGGACACCCGCCCACTGCCACGCGCGGCGTCGGTGGACGTGCCGCGCTTCATGGGCGACTGGTATGTGATCGCCCACATCCCCTCCTGGCCCGAACGCGAGGCCTTCGACGCCGTCGAAAGCTATTCCCTGCAGCCGGATGGGCGCATCCAGACCACCTTCACCTACCGCAAGGGCAGCTTCCAGGCGCCGTACAAGAGCATGCATCCGGTCGGCCGGGTCGAAAAGGAAGGCGCCGGCGCGGTGTGGGGCATGCAGTTCATCTGGCCGATCCAGGCCGAGTACATCATCGCCTGGCTGGACGAGGACTATCAGCAGACGATCGTCGCCCGCAGCAAGCGCGACTACGTCTGGTACATGGCGCGCACGCCGCAGGTGTCGCAACAGGACTACCAAGCCGCCGTCGAACGCATCGCAGCGATGGGCTATGACACCTCGAAGCTGCGGAAGGTTCCGCAGTCCGTGCGTTGATCCCGCCATATGAATGGGCACCACCGGTACCGGTGGCGAGGCACCGCCCCGCTCCTCTATAGTCAGCCGGACACGACAGGCGCGGTGCCTGTCAGGTAACCACAGGGAGCAGGTCATGGGTCTGGTACAGGCGGTCAAGGGTGCAGTGGGCGGTGTTCTGGCCGACCAGTGGAAAGACTTCTACACCGTGCCGACGGGCCTGCCGTCGACCGCGGCCCTGTTCGCGGCCGTGCCGCAGGGCACCAATGCCGGCCGTGGCTCGAACACCAGCGGCTCGTCCAACGTCATCAGCAACGGCTCGAAGATCGTCGTGCCCGAAGGCTACGGCCTGCTGCTGTTCCAGGACGGCGCGATCACTGCTTTCGTCGCCGAGCCGGGTGGCTACGAGTGGCGCTCGGACGACCTCAACTCGCAGTCGATCTTCGCCGGTGACGGGCTGGTCAGCACCTTCATCAAGCAGAGCTGGGAACGCTTCAAGTTCGGTGGCCAGCCGGGCTCGCAGCAGGCCGCCTTCTTTGTCTCGCTGAAGGAACTGCCGGACAACCGCTTCGGCACCCAGTCGGAAATCTACTGGGACGATGCCTTCCTCAACACCCAGGTCGGCGCGGTCACCCGTGGTTCGTACACGCTGAAGATCGTCGACCCGATCCTGTTCGTGAAGAACTTCGTGCCGGCCAGCTACCTGCGCCCGGGCCAGGTGTTCGACTTCACCGACTTGGACAATGCCGCCGCCACCCAGCTGTTCAATGAAGTGGTGGGTTCGCTGGCACCGGCCTTCAGCCTGTACAGCAACGACCCGTCCAAGGGCAACCGCATCACCAAGCTGCAGCAGGATTCGATCGGCTTCGCGCAGAGCCTGTCGGCGGCCGTCGAGCAGGCCTACCAGTGGAAGTCCGACCGTGGCCTGGCCATCGTCAAGACCGCCATCGTCTCGATCGAATACGACGCCAACACCCGTGAACTGCTGAAGACCGTGCAGCGCGCCGATGCGCTGTCCGGCTCGCGCGGCAATTCCAACCTGCAGGCCAGCGTGGCCCAGGGCATCCAGTCGGCCGGCGAGAACGGCGGCGCGGCGGGCCTGGTCGGCGTCGGCATGGCCTCGGGCATGTTCGGTGCGGGCAGCCTGCAGCAACCCACTGCGCCGGCCGCCGATGATCCGGTGGCCAAGCTGAAGAAGGCCAAGGAGATGCTCGACCTGGGCCTGATCACCCAGAGCGACTACGACGCGCTGAAGGCCAAGGCGCTGGGCCTGTAAGCCGGCGGACGCGCAGACCCATGTCCGACCCCAGAAACGGTCCTCCGCCGCTGCCCCAGGCCGCCCCCGCTTCGCCCCCGCCCTTGCCGGCGGCGAAGCTGGACGGTCCGGGTTCGCCGCAGGACGTCCCGCCCCTGCCTGGCAGCTTCCCGCTGGATACCAGCACGCTGCCGCAGGCCATCCGTGATGAGGTCGAGGCGCCCGATCCGCTGGCCATCGATACCTCGGCCAGCGAACTCAAGGACGGCCTGAACCGCTGCCCGAAGTGTGGCAGCACCGACATCCGCCCCAGGCTCGGCACCGACGTCCTGGTCTGCCTGTACTGCCGTCACGAATGGCATGGCGCGCGGGTGGAGGAGGAATTCGGGCTGGGCGAAGCGCTCGACCAGGTGCAGGGCACGGTCATCGCCTCCGGCGCACGTGACATCGACGCCGACACCTCGGCGCTGATGACCTTCAAGTGCGGCGGCTGTGGTGCCGAGGTCACGGTCAACACCGAAAGCACGATGACCGCGCGCTGCCACTGGTGCCGCCACGTGTTCGGCGTCAACGAACAGATCAGCAACGGCGCCGTGCCCGATGCCGTGTTGCCCTTCCACATCAGGAAGGACGATGCGGTTGCGCGCATCCGCCAGTTCGTCGACAAGCGCCGGATGTTCGCGCTGAAGGCCTTCAAGGACCAGTTCACCCCGGAAAACGTGGTGGGCGTGTACCTGCCCTACATGATCGTGGACAGCAATGTCAGCGCGGCCGTGGCCGGCAAGGGCGAGATCAAGACCCGCGAGTACACCAGGGGCACCGAGAAGAACAAGCAGACCTACTACGACGCGGACATCTACCAGGTCGAGCGCCAGGTCGAATTCACCGTCGACGACCTGCCGCTGGAATCCTCGGCCGAGCGCGGCAACCTCGACACGCGCACCAATACCAACAACATCATCAACACCATCCTGCCGTTCGATACCAAGAACGCGGTGAAGTGGAACGCGTCCTACCTGGCTGGCTTCACCTCCGAGAAGCGCAACGTGGATGTGGAGAAGCTGCGCCCGCGGCTGGAAGACCAGCTGCTGTCGATCGCCCGCGCGCAGGTCGAAGCCAGCGTGCGCCGCTACGACCGCGGCGTGCGCTGGGAGCAGGAACAGCTGGACGTGCACGGCAGCCGCTGGGTGTCGATGTACCTGCCGGTCTGGCTGTACTCCTACCACCAGCCCGGCGCCAATGGCGGCATGCTGCACTACATCGCGGTGAACGGCCGTACCGGCGAAACCATGGGCAGCGTGCCGGTGCAGCAGTGGAAGATGCTGCTGGCCGCCCTGGCGACCGGCACCGTCATCGAAGCCCTCGCAATTGCCTTCCTGGTGGCGACAACATGAGTGACGACAGTGGTCTCTGGTTGCTGGCGGCCGGCCCGGCCGGTGCTACCGCGCTGTACTGGGCGCTGTACCGCTATTACCGCAACACCGACAAATCGCATTCGTTCGAACACGAAACCGCGATCGACGCCAAGCCGGTGACCGGCTCGGACCGTCGCGTCGATTCGATCACCGGTACGCAGGAACACCGCGTGCGCGGTGACAACGTGTACGAGTACCGCAAACGGGTGATGCGGGTGAAGCCCGGTGGCGATTGACACGGCACCACGCTGCCGTGACGCGGCGGTGATCTAGACTGGCGGCCCATGTTCTGCCTGCCCTGCCCGGGGCGGGCAGCGCCCCGCCGTTCGAGATCGTCCGTGAACCAGCCTCCCGTTCCCCAGCCGCAAGCCGCCCATGCCTCCGACAGCGTGAACATGGCGCTGGCAGCCGGTGCCATCGTCGGCACCTGGTTCTGGGATGTGCCGAACGACCAGCTGACCGTCGATGAAGCGCTCGCACGCGCGTTCGGGCTGGATCCGGCGCTGGCGCAGCGCAAGCTGCAGCTGCACGAGGTGCTGGGCGCGGTGCACCCGGACGACCTGGCCGGGCTGACCGCAGCCATCGAACACGCGGTTCGCCACGGCGGCCGCTTCGCGCACCAGTACCGCACGCGCGGCGTCGACGGCGGTTACCACTGGCTGGAAAGCATCGGTCGCGTCGATCTGGACGAGAACGGTCGGGCACTGAGCTTCCCCGGCGTCCTCATCGACATCGACGAACGCCTGCGGGTGCAGGCCGAGCGCGACCAGGCCCAGGCCCTGCTGCGCTCCTTCGTCGAAGCCGCGCCGGGCGTGATGTATGCCAAGGATCGCCAGGGCCGCCTGCTGATCGGCAACAGCGGCACCACGGAACTGATTGGCCGTCCCCCGGCGGAGTATGTCGGACGGACCGATGCCGAGCTGCTGGCCGACCCCGCGCAGGCCGCGGCCGTGATGGCGACCGACGAGCGGATCATGGCAAGCGGCCAGGGCGAGCAGCTCGAAGAGGACATCAGTTTTGCCGATGGCCGCCGCGCGTGGTGGCTGTCGACCAAGGCGCCGCTGCGCAATGGAGACGGCGAAGTGATCGGCCTGGTCGGTACCTCGCTGGACATCACCGACCGCAAGTCCGCTGAGGCCGAGCGCCTCGACATCGAGGAGCGCTATCGGCTCGCTGCGCAGGCCACCAACGATGCGATCTGGGACTGGCGCATCGTCGACGGACACGTCGTCTGGAACGAGGCGCTGTCCAGCCTGTTCGGGCACCCGGTGAAGGAGACCAGCGCGCAGTGGTGGCTCGACCACATCCATCCCGAAGACCGCGACCGCATCGACCGCAACATCCACGCCGTCATCGACGGCGACGGCATTACCTGGACCGGCGAGTATCGCTTCCGCCGTGCCGATGGCAGCTATGCGGCCGTCCTCGACCGCGGTGCGGTGCTGCGCGACGCTGACGGGCGGCCGCTGCGGATGATCGGCGCCATGCTCGACCTGTCCGGACGCAAGGCGGCCGAGGCGGCGCTGGCCGAAGGCGAAGAACGCCTGCGCCTGGCCACCGAGGCCGGCGAGCTCGGTTTGTGGGACCTGGACCTGCTGCAGAACATCCTGCTCTGGCCCGCGCGCACGAAGGCGATGTTCGGCATTTCTTCCGATGCTGAGGTGAGCTTCGAGGATTTCCGCTCTGGCCTGCATCCGGACGACCGTGCCGCGACGCTGGCGGCGCTCGATGCTTCTGCCGATCCGCAGCGGCGCGCCAACTACGATGTGGAATACCGCACGGTCGGCAAGGAAGATGGCGTGGTGCGCTGGGTCGCGGCCAAGGGCCGGGGCATCTTCGAGGCCGGGCGCTGCGTGCGCATGCTGGGCGTGGCCATCGACATCACCGCACGCAAGGCGGCCGACGAACGCCTGCGTGAGTTGAACGAGCAGCTGGAGGCGCAGGTGCGTGCCGAAGTGGCCGAGCGCATGCGGGTGGAAGACGCACTGCGGCAGAGCCGCAAGATGGAGGCGGTCGGCCAGCTCAGCGGCGGCATCGCGCACGACTTCAACAACATGCTGGCCACGGTGATCGGCCCGCTGGACCTGCTGGCGCTGCGCATCGGCGACAGCGATGCACGCGCGGTGCGCTACATCGAGATGGCCCTGGACGGCGCCCAGCGTGCCGCCCAGCTGACCCAGCGCCTGCTGGCCTTCTCGCGCCAGCAGCCGCTGCAGCCGGTGGCCCTGGACGTGAACCACCTGGTGGCCGGCATGACTGACCTGCTGGTGCATTCGCTTGGCAGCAGCGTCATCCTCGAAACCGTGCTGGGCGGCGGCCAGTGGTGGACGCACGCCGATGCCAACCAGCTTGAGAACGTCATCCTCAACCTGGCGGTCAACGCGCGCGATGCCATGCCGGGTGGCGGCCGCCTGACCCTGCAGACCAGCAACTGCCAGATCGACCTGGCCAGCGTGGCCGAGCACGGCGGCATCCCCACCGGCGATTACGTGCGCATCGCCGTGACCGACACCGGCGGCGGCATGGCGCCCGAGGTGATGGCACGCGCGTTCGATCCCTTCTTCACCACCAAGCCGGTCGGCCAGGGCACCGGCCTGGGCCTGTCGCAGGTCTATGGCTTCGTGCAGCAGTCCAACGGGCACGTCCGCCTGCAGTCCGCGCCCGGCGCGGGCACTACCGTCATCATCTACCTGCCACGCCTGCTGGCCGAGGTGGACGCCCTGCCGCCGGCCAAGGCCGATGTGGCGCCGCTGTCCGGCGGTGGCGCCGAGCAGATCCTGGTGGTGGACGATGACGCGGCGGTACGCGCGTTCTCGGTCGATGCGCTGTCCGAACTCGGCTATCGCGTGCTGTCGGCCGATGGCGCTGCCAGCGCCCTGCCCCTGCTGCAGGCCCACCCCGGCATCGCGCTGCTGTTCACCGACGTGGTGATGCCCGGGGTCAACGGTCGCCAGCTGGCCGACGAGGCCCTGGCGCGACATCCGCACCTGAAGGTCCTGTTTGCCACCGGTAACAGCCGCAATGCCCTGGTCGACGACGGCGTGCTCGACGCGCATGTGCAGCTGATCGGCAAGCCCTTCACCATCGGCGAACTGGCTACGCGCGTCCGCGCCGTCCTCTCCGCGGAAAACTGAGCCTCAGCGCTTCCCGGTGGGCAGCGAAGGCAGCATCGCCACCGCACCACGGATCAGGGCCAGCATGCCGAGCTCGAACTCGGCCTGCGCGGCCGCCGGGTCGTGCGCGCGCCGCCCCTCCTCCACGACCCGCTGCCGCGCGTACACCGTGTCAGCCAACGCCACGCAGTGGTAGGCCACCGTCGACAGCAGCCAGGCGGCCTGCGCCGGGTTCAAACCGTGGGCCTCGGCAAACGCACGCTGGTGCGCCTCGATGCGCTCGACCATCTGCGGCGTCTTGGCACCATGGACCGCCAGAAACGGCGCCAGCCCCGGATTGCGGTCGACCAGGTCGCGCAGCGAGCGCTGGAACGCCAGCAGATCCGTCTCCAGCCCTGCCTTGCGGCCGGTTGCCAGCGGCGGCGCCTGCCAGCGTTCGAAGATCACCTCGGCCACCAGCTCGCGCAGCGCGGCCAGGTTGGCCACGTGTTTGTACAGGCCGATGTGGCTGACCCCCAGCAACGCGGCGACGCCGACGATGCTGACACTGGGTAGTGTCATTTCGATGCCGGCGTCGGCAATGCGCTCGCGGGTGATGGACGGCGGGCGGCCGCGCGGGGTCGCCTTCTTCGGTGCTGCCATGGAACTCCGATGCCGGGCATCTGGACGGAAAACCCTGCCATGGTGGTCAGCACGGCCGCGCAGGTCAATGCGCGCGGCGTGACCGCCATTGCAGATGCGCCAATTTAGTTTACTATGATGTAACTAATTCGCATTCGTACCCGGATTGGATGTTCTGATGTCTGCTTCTCCCACCGCCGCTGCGCCGCAGGGCGTATTGCGCGGCACCGACCATGACCGCGGCCTGCAGGCCCTGCAGGTGACCGTGGTCGAGACCACCCGCCCCACCCCCGGGCTGCTGCGGGTGACCGCGGCACTGCCCGCCGACGCCGCACTGGATCCCTGGCGGCGCGCGAATACCGCTGTACGCATCCAGCTCGGCGCCGCCTTCGGTGATGTGTCGCGCATCTACACCGTGCGCAGCATTGACGCGCAGGCGCGCCACTTCGTCTTCGACGTGGCCCTGCACCCCTCGCCCGGCCCCATGCTGGCCTGGGTGGGCGCACTCCAGCCAGGCGACACCTTCGCGCTGACCGGCCCGCGCCCGCACCTGCAGATACCGCAGCGCAGCGGCGCCAGCGCCCTGCTGTTTGCCGATGCCAGCGCGTTGCCTGCGGTGTATGCGCTGCTGCTGCAGTGGCCGAAGGGACTGCGTGCGGACATCTGGGTGTCCAGCGATGACGCGGCCGCGGTGGACGAGCTGCCTGCGGTCGCTGGCGTGCACGTGCACGCCCTCAGCGCCCCCAGCCCCGAAGATCCCACGCCGCTGCTGCGTACCGCCCGCGCCTGCGTGCCGGGCACGCCGCCACCGGTGGTCTGGGCGGCCGGCGAACGCGAAGAGATGCGCGAACTGCGCCGCTGGTTCCTGCAGCACCTGGCGATCGCGCGCGACGACGTGGCCGTGGCCGGTTACTGGAAGCGCGGCGAAACCACCACCGACACCGACCAGCGCCGCCGTCGCAACTACGAGCGTGTGCTGGCCCGTGGCGGCGGCCTGCAGGACGTCGACGATCTCGCCGACGACATCTGATCCCGCTGTACCCACGCCCCTCGCGGCGTGCATCCCGCTGTCCCCAGCCACAGACCACCCCTGCCGTCGCAGGAGATGCCGTGTTCTGCCAGCCACTCGCCCCCTGCGTCGCCCTGCCCCCAGGCCGCGACGGCGCAGCCCTGGCCGAACCCTCTCTCCCACGACGAGTATTGCCATGTCCCGCTCCATCACCTCCCCCCTCCCTGTCCTGCGGCCGTTGGTGCGCGCCGCCCGCCTGGCCCTGCTGCCCGGCCTGCTGCTGGCCGCGGCCGCTCAGGCGGACGAGCCTGCCGATGCCCCCGCCACCGAGCTGCCTTCGGTCAACGTGCATGCGGACAAGGCCGCGCCCACCAGCACCTATGCAGGCGGCCAGGTCGCGCGCGGCAGCCGGGTCGGCCTGCTCGGTGACCTCGACTTCATGGACACCCCGTTCACCACCACCAGCTACACCGCCGATTTCATCGAGAACCTGCAGGCACCGGACCTGATGCGGGTGATCGCCGCCACCGATCCCAGCGTCTACAACGGTGGCTCGACGGGCGGCATCACCGATTACTTCAACATCCGCGGCTTCAGTGTGTCCTCGTCCGACATCGGCTTCGGCGGCCTGTACGGCCTGATTCCCTACTACCGGGTGACGCCGGAGATGGCCGAGCGCGTGGAAGTGCTGAAGGGCCCGTCGGCCCTGCTCAACGGCATGCCGCCCGGCGGCTCGGTCGGTGGGGCCATCAACCTGGTGCCCAAGCGCGCTGGCGATACGCCACTCAACCGATTCACCGCCAACTACGGCAGCGATGCGCAGGTTGGCGGCCACCTCGACCTCGGCCGTCGCTTCGGTGCCGGCAAGCAGTTCGGCGTGCGCTTCAACGCGGTGCATCGTGATGGCACCACCGCCACCCGCAACCAGCAGCACACATCCCAGCTGGCATCGCTGGGCCTGGACTGGCGCGGCGAGCGCGCACGCGTGGCTCTGGATGCCTTCGCCAGCCGCGACCACGTCGATGGTCTGAACCGCGGAGTGTCGCTGGCCGCCGGCCTGGCCGTGCCGCGTCCGCCGAAGGCCGACACCCTGTTCGCACCGGACTGGACCTTCAGCAACGTCAAGGACAACGGTGCCGCGCTGCGCTGGGACATGGATTTCAACGAGCACCTCTCTGCGCACGCGGCGTACGGTCATGGCCATACCGACTTCGATTCCATCGCCAGCGGCACCACGCTGATCACCAACGCCGCGGGCGACTTCCGCAACAACTTCGCCCACCAGCGCTTCACCTACAGCAAGGACACCGCCGAGGCCGGCCTGAACGCGCGCTTCCGTACCGGCCCGGTCGACCACGCGCTGGGGCTCAGTGCATCGTGGTACCACCACGATTACAACTTCGGCTTCCTGCGCAACATGCTGGCCAGCGACTGGGTCACGAACATCCATGACCCGCAGTGGGGCCCTGCCGTGGACCGCAGCTACAGCAGCGCAGCGCTGCCGCGCATCGGCGAAGTGCGCACCACCAGCTTCGGCATCGCCGATACGCTGTCGATGGCCGACGACCGCGTGCAGCTGACCCTGGGCATCCGCCGCCAGACCGTGCTGAGCGATACCTTCGACGGCACCAGCGGCAAGCGCACCGTGCGCTACGACGCCAGCGCCAACACCCCGGCCGCAGCCCTGTTGTTCAAGGCCAGCGAACGCCTCTCGCTGTATGCCAACTACATCGAAGGCCTCAGCCAGGGCAGCACCGCACCGGTCACGGCCGCCAATGCCGGTGAGGTGTTCCCGCCGTATAAGACCCGCCAGCGCGAAGTGGGCGCGAAGATGGACCTGGGCCGCCTGGGCACCGCCCTGAGCGTGTACGAGATCGAGAAGCCGGCCGCCTACACCGATCCCACCAGCAACGTGTATTCGCTGGGCGGCCAGCAGCGCAACCGTGGCGTGGAATGGACCGTGTTCGGCCAGGCCAGCGACCAGCTGCGCGTGCTGGGCGGCATCGGTTGGCTGCAGCCGAAGCTGACCCGCACCCAGGGCGGTATCAACCAGGGCCGCCTGGCCACGGCCACGCCACAGTGGCAGGGCAAGCTGGGCCTGGAATGGGACGTGCTGGCCGTGCCCGGGCTGACCGTCACCGGCGGTGCGCTGAGCATGTCCAAGGGCTACATCAACGCCGACAACAGCCAGTGGATAGCCGGCCACACCGTCTACGACCTCGGCGCGCGCTACGCGACCGAAGCGGCCGGCAAGCCGCTGGTGCTGCGCGCCACCGTGCAGAACCTGACCAACAAGGCGTACTGGGCCGGCAGCCTGGGCTCCGGCCTCGGTGCGCCGCGCACGGCCACGCTGTCGGCCACGGTCGACTTCTGATCCCTCGCCCCGCCACGCCTGTGGGCGTGGCGCTCTGGAGTATGTGCTGGTGATTGTTTCCCGCTTCGCAGCGCTGGCCGCATGGCTGCCGCTGGTGTCACGCATCATCGCTGCCCTGCTGGGCGGCTATCTGGTGGCCGCGCTGTCCAGCGTGGCCGCGCTGGCCCTGCCGATCGACCCGCAGCAGGCGGTGTTCACCGGCATGCTGGTGAGTTTCCTGCTGTATGCCGGCGCGGTGGTGTGGGTGTTTGCCGTTCGTTCGGCGCGGCGCGCGTGGCTGGGCCTGGTCCTTGCCGCACCGCTGTGGCTGCTGGCTACATTCGCCGTGCCGACAGGCGGTGGCGCATGACTGCGGTCGAAGCACGGGCACCCAAGCCGCGTGGCATCCGCCAGACCATGTCCGACCTGCACATCTGGGTCGGCCTGCTCGCCGGCTGGATTCTCTACGCGATGTTCCTGACCGGTACCGCCAGCTACTTCCGCGATGAAATCTCGCGCTACACGCGCCCGGAGATCAGCACGCCTGCGCAGCTGCCGCCCGCGCCGGAGGTGAGTGCACGGCTGGTTTCGCAACTGATGGCCGACACGCCGGGCGCACGCCAGATCAGCCTGACCCTGCCCAGCCCGCGCAGCCCGTGGGTGTCGGCGATGTGGGCCGCACCCGGTGGCGGCGGTGGTCGCCACGGCTTCCAGTCCGGCCGCTTCGATGCTGACACCGGCACGCCGTTGGCGGCGCGCGATACCGCGGGCGGCGACTTCTTCTATGCGTTCCACTTCAACCTGCATTACATGCCGGCGATGTGGGGGCGATGGATCGTCGGCCTGTGCGCGATGTTCATGCTGGTGGCCATCGTCAGCGGCGTCATCACCCACAAGAAGATCTTCGCCGACTTCTTCACCTTCCGCTGGGGCAAGGGCCAGCGCTCGTGGCTGGATGGGCATGCTGCGGTCTCGGTGCTCGGCCTGCCGTTCCACTTCATGATCACCTGGAGCGGCCTGGTGATGCTGGCGGTGCTGTACATGCCGTTCGGCCTCGACAGACTGCAGGACAAACGTCAACAGGCGCAGGTGACCAGCGAGATGCGCCTGCAGCTTCCACGCCAGGCCCCCGCCGATGTGCCTGCACCGATGGCCGACATCGCCGCGATGGTGGCTGCTGCCCAACAGCGTTGGGGGCCGGCCAGTGTCGGCGGCGTGCAGGTGCAGAACCCCGGTGACCGCAACGCCCGCGTCGCCGTGGTGCGCGCGCAGTCCACCCGCGTGTCGACCACGCCGCACTACCTGCTGTTCGACGGCAGCAATGGCCACCTGCTGCAGGCCAAGGAGACATCCGGCGCCGCCGCGCAGACCCAGGGTGTGCTGTATGGCCTGCACCTGGGCCGCTTTGCCGATTCACTTACGCGCTGGCTGTACTTCGTGGTCAGCCTGGGCGGCACTGCCATGGTCGGCACCGGGCTGGTGCTGTGGACGGTGAAGCGCCGCAGCCAGTTGCCCGATCCGCAGCGGCCCTACTTCGGTTTCCGCCTGGTCGAACGCCTGAACATCGCCACCGTGGCCGGGCTGTCGGTGGCCATGGCCGCGTTCTTCTGGGGCAACCGGCTGCTGCCGGCCGCGATGGCCGACGGGCCGGCTGGGAAGTCCACGTGTTCTTCCTGGCCTGGGCGGCGATGCTGGCCCACGCCTGCCTGCGCACGCCCAAGCAGGCCTGGGTCGAGCAGTTCACCTTTGCGGCGGCGCTGCTGGCCCTGCTGCCGGTGCTGGGCGCCGTCACCACCGCGCATCCCTTGTGGCGCTCGTTGCCGGTATCGGACTGGGCATTCGCAGGTACCGACCTGACGATGCTGGTGCTGGCAGCCCTGCATGCCTGCCTGGCCTGGCGTACCTGGCGGTTCACGCCGAAGCCGGTGCGGGCACGCCCGCCGCGCGCGGCGCGGGCTGCGACAACGGAGGTGGCGGGATGATCCATGCCCTTGTGTTCCTGCTGTCACTGGCCGGCTTAGGCTGCCTGGCATTGGCCATGGAACGGCACCAGCGCGACCTGCTGAAGCGCGCGTTGGCTGCGGCCAGCCGCCGTCGCCTGCGGATTGCGGGCTCCAGCATGCTGGTGCTGGGCTTCGCGCTATGCGTTGCTTCGCGTGGCTTGGGCCTTGGCCTGGCCGAATTCTCCGGCCACACCAGCGTGGCCGCCGGCCTGCTGGTAGTGGCGATGGCCTTCCATCTGCGCCCGCGCAGCTGAGCACGTCCGCTCGCAATCCGCTACGCAACAGACTGAATGGGAGGCTCTGAGGGACTTCACCACCTGCCTACCGCAGCACAGCCATGCTGACACGCAATCCCGTCAGCCAACTGCAGCCAGCGGAGTCACGATGAATCCCCCTTCCAAGCTTCCGCTCACGCGGCGCGACATGCTCAAGCTCAGTGCGGGCTCGGCCACCACCATGGCCATGCCCGCCGCTGTCGCTGCCGCCGCCGAGCCCGACCGCTCCGCCGCACGCGCCCCGGTCACCACGCAGGTGACCTTCAAGGTGAACGGTGCAAGCCGCTCACTGCTGCTCGACACCCGGGTCACCCTGCTGGATGCGCTGCGTGAGCACCTGCAGCTGACGGGCACGAAAAAGGGCTGCGACCATGGGCAGTGCGGTGCCTGCACCGTTCTGCTGGACGGCCGTCGCATCAATGCGTGCCTGACTCTGGCCGTGATGCATGAGGGCGCCAGCATCACCACCATCGAGGGCATGGGATCACCTGGCAACCTCAGCGACATGCAGGCCGCCTTCGTCAAGCATGATGGTTTCCAGTGCGGGTACTGCACGCCGGGCCAGATCTGCTCGGCCGTGGCGGTGCTCGACGAAATCCAGCGGGATGTCCCCAGCCACGCCACTGCGCGCCTGGACGAGCCTGCGGCACTGACACCTGAAGAGATCCGCGAGCGGATGAGCGGCAATATCTGCCGCTGCGGCGCCTACTCCAACATCATCGAAGCGATCCAGGATGCGGCGGGGAAGCGCTCATGAGGGCATTCACCTATGAACGCCCTGCCAGCGCGGCCGATGCCATTGCCGCCGCCACGCGCGCACCGGGCGCACGCTTCATCGCAGGGGGCACCAACCTGCTCGACCTGATGAAGCTGGAAGTGGAAACGCCGACGCATCTGATCGATGTGAACGGGCTGGGCATGGACGACATCGAAGCGACGGCCGATGGCGGCCTCCGGATTGGTGCACTCGTGCGCAATACCGATCTCGCCGCAGACGCCCGCGTCCGCCGCGACTATGCCTTGCTGACCCGGGCGCTGGTATCGGGCGCCTCCGGACAACTGCGCAACAAGGCAACCACGGCAGGCAATCTGCTGCAGCGCACGCGCTGCCCCTACTTCTACGATACGGCCCAGGCCTGCAACAAGCGCCTGCCCGGCAGCGGCTGTGCCGCAGTCGAAGGCGCAAGCCGGCAGCTGGCGATCATCGGCGGCAGCGCAGACTGCATCGCCACGCATCCCAGCGACATGGCAGTGGCCATGATGGCCTTGGGCGCGTCGGTGGAGACGTTGGGTGCCGACGGCACGCGGCGGCTCATTGCGCTGGATGCCCTGTACCGCCCGCCGGGAGCAACGCCGCACCTTGAGACCACGCTGCTGCGAGGCGAGCTGATCCAGGCGGTGATCCTGCCACCCCCTGCAGGTGGCACCCATATCTATCGGAAAGTGCGTGACCGCGCCTCCTACGCCTTTGCGCTTGTTTCGGTTGCTGCGATCGTGCAGGCCGACGGCAGTGGGCGCATCGCCCTGGGCGGCGTGGCCTACAAGCCATGGCGCAGCGACGCCGCCGACGCCGCGCTGCCGCAGGGAGCTTCGGCCGTCATCTCGACGCTGTTGCAGGGTGCGGCACCAACTGGGCAGAACCGCTTCAAGGCGGTACTGGCCGAACGCACCCTGGCATCCATCCTGCAGGACCTGAGGGCGCGCGCATGAAGTTCACTAAGCCTGCTGGCACCAATCCCATCGATGCAAAGAAGGTCGTCGGACAACCGCACCCCCGCATCGACGGTCAATTGAAGGTTTCAGGAAAGGCAACCTATGCCTACGAGTGGCATGACGCACTACCCGAACCGCCGGCTTACGGCGTGGTCGTCGGCGCAGGGATCGCCACCGGAACCATCGCGTCACTGGATCTCGAGCCCGCTCGCCGCTCGCCAGGCGTCCTGGCCATCGTCACTGCCGACACTGCCGGGCCGCTGCAGCGCGTGAAGCGCAACGCTGCGCCGCTGCTCGGTGGCCCGACGATCAGCCACTACCATCAGGCGCTGGCGGTGGTGGTCGCCGAGACCTTCGAGCAGGCACGCGCTGCGGCCGCCAGGGTCCGCGTGCGCTACGCGCCCCGGCACGGTTCATTTGACCTGGCTGCGGCCCGCAAGGATGGGACGTTACTGAAGACGCCCGAACCCGATGCCCGGGTGGGCGATTTCGAAAAGGCATTCCAGCAGGCCGACATCACCCTCGATGCGACGTACCACACCCCTGACCAGTCACACGCCATGATGGAGCCGCATGCAACGCTGGCGGCCTGGGACGGTGACCACCTGACCGTGTGGACATCCAACCAGATGATCGACTGGGGCCGGACGGACCTGGCCAGGACGCTGGGCATACCGAAGGACAATGTACGACTGGTATCGCCTTACATTGGCGGGGGCTTCGGCGGAAAGCTGTTCCTGCGCTCCGATGCCCTGCTTGCAGCGCTCGCGGCACGAGCGGCGAAGCGCCCGGTGAAGGTAGCGCTGCAACGCCCGCTGGTCGCCAACAACACGACCCATCGCCCCGCCACCATCCAGCGCATCCGGCTGGGCGCATCCCCGAACGGAACGTTGACCGCCATCGGACACGAATCCTGGTCAGGCAACCTGGCGGGCGGCTCGCCCGAGGAAGCCGTGCAGCAGACCCGTTTCCTGTATGCCGGCGCGCATCGGCTGGCCGCCCTGCGATTGGCTGCGCTGGATCTTCCCGAAGGCAACGCGATGCGCGCGCCTGGCGAGACGCCCGGGCTGATGGCCCTGGAAATCGCCATGGATGAGATGGCCGAGAAGGTCGGGCTGGATCCGATCGAGTTCCGCATCCGCAACGATACGCAGGTCGACCCCAGCGATCCGTCACGCCCATTTTCGCAGCGACAGCTGGTGCAGTGCCTGCAATCCGGCGCCTCGCGCTTCGGCTGGGAGCGTCGCAGTGCTGCCCCTGCCGCCAACCGCGATGGACGCTGGCTGGTCGGCATGGGTGTGGCAGCCGGCTTCCGCAACAACCTGGTGATGAAGTCCGGCGCGCGCGTGCGCCTGGCCACTGATGGGCACGTAACCGTCGAAACCGACATGACCGATATCGGCACCGGCAGCTACACCATCATCGGCCAGACCGCCGCCGAGATGCTGGGCGTTCCCCTGGAGCAGGTCACGGTGAAGCTGGGCGACTCGCGCTTTCCGGTTGCCGCCGGCTCCGGTGGCCAGTGGGGTGCCAACAGTTCTACCGCAGGTGTCTATGCGGCCTGCATGGCATTGAGGACCAAGGTCGCCAGCGCGCTGGGAATGGATGCTGCCGCGGCACGGTTCGAAGACGGCCATGTCATCGATGGGCAACGACGCGCTGCCTTGACAGAGGCGACCCGCAGCGGCGAAGTCGTTGCCGAGGACAGCATCGAGTTCGACATCCTGCAGGAGAAGTTCCAGCAATCGACCTTCGCCGCGCATTTCGTCGAGGTCGGCGTTGATGTCGCGACGGGCGAAACGCGCATCCGCCGGATGCTGGCCGTCTGCGCTGCGGGACGCATCCTGAATCCCACGACGGCGCGCAGCCAGGTCATAGGCGCGATGACGATGGGCATCGGTGCTGCGCTGTCGGAGGAACTGGTCGTCGACCCGCGCCTGGGCTTCTTCGTCAACCATGATCTGGCAGGCTACGAGGTTCCGGTGCATGCCGATGTGCCCCACCAGGAGGTGGTGTTCCTCGACGGGGCCGATGCCGTGTCATCGCCCATGAAAGCCAAGGGCGTCGGCGAGCTGGGCTTGTGTGGTGTCAGTGCCGCCATCGCCAACGCCGTCTACAACGCAACCGGCGTACGGGTCAGGAATTACCCGCTGACGCTGGACAAGCTGCTGGCAGGCCTGCCAGACCTCGCATGACGACGTCGTTCTTTCCCGCACCGCTGGACCTTGAAACGGGCAATGCGCGGCCCGCCCTGCGTGCTGCTGCCGATGCCGCACGCGATCGCTCTCCGGCGGTGCTGGCCATCGTGGTGCAGACCGAAGGATCAACCTACAGCCGTGCGGGGACCTGCGTGTTGTTTACCGGCGACGAACAGATCGGCTGGCTCAGTGGCGGCTGCCTTGAGCCGGAGCTCGCACGTGCGGCCTGCAGAGTCGCAGCGGAAGGGCAGCTCTGCTGGGTAAAAATTGATACCCGCGATGACGCTGCACTGTTCTCCGGCAACGCCGTGGGCTGCCGCGGCTGCCAGTGGATCGCGCTGCTGCCTTTGCACCAGTTACCGGGCCTGGCAGGCTGCCTGGATGTCTGGCTGCAGGGCCGTGACAGCCTGCACGTGTCCCTGGCGACCGAGGGTCGTGTCGAAGGTCGCTGCGCCGGATCTTCGTTCTGCACCGAGCTGCCGGTGCTCAAGAGCGACGAGGCCATCGACATCTGCGTATGGCGCCTGCAATGGCACCGGCCACCGCTGGTACAGCTGCATGGCGCCGGACCTGAGGCCGTGACGCTGATGCCAATGCTGGAAGACCAGGGCTGGCTCATACAGGTCGTGGAGCCGCGAAGGGCCTGGCAGGCACGCCTGCCGTCGCTGCAGCAGACGAACGAAGATAAGGAAGACCGCCAGGTCGATGCGGCGCTGATCATGCACCACAACTTCGAGCTGGACCTGGATGCGTTGCGATTGCTTGCCCGATCAAGGATTCCATTCATCGGACTGCTGGGCCCTCGCCAGCGCAGAGAGGATCTCTTGAAGGTGCTGGACGCAGGTACGCGCGCCGCGCTTCAGCCCCGGCTGCGCTCACCCATCGGTCTGGCACTGGGCGGACGGGGGCCCGAGGCAATCGCCCTGAGCGTCACCGCCCAACTGCAGGCATGGCGCCATGGCAGCGCACTGGGCAGTACGTGAGCGGGCACGCTGCCGTGGTACTTGCGGCCGGACTGAGCCGTCGGCTGGGCCGCCCCAAGCAATGGCTTCAGGTCAATGGCGAATCACTGCTGCGGCGTGCAGCGCGGCTGGCGTCTGAGACAGATCCGGACGTGCTGATCGTACTGACGCCGCAGGCTCCCGCCTTCGGTCCGGAGCTGGCCGGACTGCGTGCCGTCCAGGTGGAGAATCCCACGCCCGGGCTGGGGATCGGCAGCAGCCTTCTGCTGGCAGCGCCGCACCTCGGCACCGCCCGCCGGGTGCTGGTCCTGGTCTGTGACCAGCCCCGCCTCCATGCAGCACATCTTCGTGCCCTGCTCGACGCCGCAGCCAGCACGCCGTGCCGCTGCGCTGCCACGCTGGAAGGCGGGGTGCCGGGCTCGCCGGCCGTTGTCCCCGCCGCGTGGTTCAACGACCTGCCGGAGGGCGGTGGTGAGCACGGTTTCGGTCGCCGCCTGCGGCAGACCCCGGGCGTGGCCCTCTGTGCCAGCGACGTGTGCCTTCGTGACATCGACGACGCGGACGATCTGCGCGCCGCATCTGCCGCCGGGTGGATCGATACGCCGCCGGAATGAACGCGCGGGGCAAGAAGGCCTTCGCCAGGCACAGCCTGGCGCGACCACGGCGGCGTCGATCCCTCGGTTACCCTGCGTGCTGCGCGTTGCGTAGCTGCTCAAGGGCCCTTGCCTTGCCTTGAGCGGCCGGCATCGCCCGCACCACGTTGCGCAGCAGCTGCAGATCCTGCTGCTGGCCAAGTACATCACTGAGCCGGTGCAGGGCCTTCGCATCGCCGCCGGCCGCCTTCCTTTTGCCGGCGTGCAGGTTCAGCGCGTGTGCCACGTCCAGCTGCAAGCGCAGGCGGCGGACCTTGAGTCGCCAGCGGTGGATGGCCTCGGCGCCGCCATCATCGCTTGCACGCAGGGCAGCCTTTTCCGCCCGCCGCTGGCTGCGCTCGAGGTTGCTTCGCAGCGTCGAACGCCGCAGCTTCCCCCAAGGCTGCTTTGCAAGCTGTTCCTGCACAATCACTACGCGGCGCACCCGCCGTTCGAATGCGAGGTCGCGCTGCAGGGCCTCCTGCAGCAGACGGTCACGACGCTGGACCAGACGGGCGATGATGCCCGGCCACGCGTCGGCCGCGTGCGCGTCCTGCAGGTAGACCGCGGCCTGCACCACCACGTGGGCATCGCGCAGGTCGGACAGACTGTCGCCCAGACGCTGCAGACGGCGGTCCGCGTCATCCAGTTCCAGTGCCGAATCCTGCAACAGGGCCAGCAACGCCCGCAGCCGGCGTATCGCCTTGCGCGCGGCATGGATGGCGGCATGCGGATCGTCCGACGCCGACAATGCCGCGATGATCGAGCGGCATTCCTGCATCGCCCGTTGTTGAACCGACTCGCCAAGGTCTGCTGCGGACATCGGGGACTGCCCCGCGGGGGTAAGGGCGCAGTGTATCCCCAGCCCCGGGCTGCCCCGTTCACATTGCACGGACCACTCGCGGGGGGCTGCATCTATACGCCGCACTCACGCCGCCCCGCGCGGCCGGAGCTATGCTCCGCCAGCGCGGGAGGCTGCCGCCCCCCACGCAGATCAGCGGTTTCAGCGTTCCCCAACGAGGATTCCATGATGGCCAAGCGCTTCCCGCACTACGGGCTGCTGGCGTTGTGCAGCCTTGCCTTCCCTGCTGCTGCCGTGGCCCAGGACGCGTCGATCGGCTTCGGCCAGGACACCACCACCACGCAGTCGTCCAGCAGCTCGCAGACCACCGTCACCACCCAGTCGGACACCGGCAGCGACCAGACGCAGGACGATTCCGGTTTCGGCAACATGGGCTCGATGACCACCGAGACCACGACCACTGGCAGTTCGCATTCGGAGTCACGCAGCCACGGTTCCGACGTCGAAATGGATATCGACCGCCCCGACTACCGCGGTGACGACTGGGGCCATGACCGCCACCGCGGTGGCCCGCCGATCAACGACAACGATCTGTTCGGCGACTGGACGCTGGGCCAGGAAAACGGCAGCAGCTGCACCATCACCCTGAAAGACAGCCAGTGGTTCGGCGGCTACGGCGCGTGGGTGCCGGCCGGCTGCCCCGATGGCTTCTTCTCGGTCAACCGCTGGGTGCTGTCCGGCAACCAGCTGCTGCTGACGGACACCAACAACCAGGTCATCGGCCGCTTCCGCCCGAGCGGTAACGGACGCTGGTCGGGCCGCCGCGAGTCGGACGGTACCCGCATCTACCTCAACCCGCGGCAGCGCTGAGCGCACCGTATACGCGGCACGGACACCCCCCATCGCACCATGGGGTGTCCGTTCCTCCTGCACCCTGACATGGCCGCTCCCACAGGCTCACGCCTGGTCGTCTACGCCGCGCTGTTCGGCAACCTTGCCATCGCCATCGCCAAGTTCGTCGCCGCCGGCATCTCCGGCAGTTCGGCCATGCTGAGCGAGGGCGTGCATTCGCTGGTCGATACGCTCAACGAGGTCCTGCTGCTGTACGGCCTGCACCGTGCCGAAAAGTCGCCCGACACGCTGCACCCCTTCGGCTATGGGCGTGAGCTGTATTTCTGGAGCTTCATCGTCGCCCTGCTGGTGTTTGCCGCCGGCGCCGGTGTATCGGCCTACGAAGGCATCCAGCACATCCGCCATCCGCAACCGGCCACGAACCACGCCCTTAGTTACACGGTGCTGGGCGTATCGCTGCTGTTCGAAGGCAGCTCGTGGTACATCGCCCTGCGCGAATTCCGCCGCAGCAAGGGCTCGATGGGCTACTTCGAGGCCTTCCGGCGCAGCAAGGACCCGTCCACCTTCACCGTGCTGCTGGAAGACAGCGCGGCAATGCTGGGCCTGGGCTTCGCTCTCGCCGGCCTGCTCGCTGCGCAGCTGCTGGGCATGCCCGTGCTCGACGGGGTGGCCTCCCTGTGCATCGCCGCCGTGCTCGCGGTGACCGCCTTCCTGCTGGCGCGCGAAACCAAGGGCCTGCTGGTGGGTGAACCGGCGCATCCGGCGGTGGCACAGCGGATCATGGCGGTGGCGGTGACCGATCCCGACCTGCTGCGTGCCAATGGCGTGACCACCATGCAGATGGGCCCGGAGCAGGTGGTGGCCATGCTCAGTGCCGAGTTCGAGGACGACCGCCGGACACCACAGATCGAAGCCTGCATCACCCGTATCGAGACGGCGGTCAAGGACGAATTTCCCGAACTGGTGGCACTGTTCGTCAAGCCGCAGACCCCGGAAGTGTTCGCTGCACGGCAGGCTGCCCTGAAGAAACACACCTGAGACGCCGTCGGCCTACCTCACGCGGGCATCACCCGGGAACGCGGAATGCTAACAATTACCCCACTAGCGTGGGGCCTGCCCCGCCCTTCCCTGCAGAAGCCAGCGCGCCAGTTATGGATGAAGCTTTCCGACTTTGCGAGATCGACCGCCTGGGAGTGCTCGACACTCCGTCCGAACCCGTCTTCGATGCGATCGTGGCCGCAGCCCAGGCCGCCACCGGGATGCCGATGGGACTGATTTCCATCGTGGCCGAGCACCGGCAATGGTTCAAGGCCAACATCGGCCTGCCGGACACAAGCCAAACGCCGCGCGATATCTCCTTCTGCACGCACGCCATCGAGCGCGATGCACTGATGGAGATCCCCGACGCGCGCCAGGATCCGCTGTTCGCCAGCAACCCGCTGGTCACCGGCGGGCCGCGCATCCGCCACTACGCCGGCATCCCGCTCGGCACCGCGCATGGCGCGCGCATCGGCACCCTGTGCCTGCTCGACACCATGCCCGGCGTGCTTTCGCCCTCGCAGCGTGAACTGATGGTGCACCTGGGCCGGGTCGCTACCCAGGTACTGGAACAGCGCGCCACGCTGCTGCAGAAAGTCGACCAGGCGCAGCACCTGCACAGCGACCTCAAGCGCAGCGAGGATTTCCTCGAACGCACCAACACCGCCGCCAGGGTTGGTGGCTGGGAACTGGACCTGACCAGCAACGAGGTGCGCTGGACCCGCGAGACCAAGCAGATCCATGGCGTGCGCTCCAGCTACCAGCCGACCCTGGACAGCGCCCTCTCGTTCTATCGCGAGGACAGCCGCGCGATCATCCAGGCCTCGGTACAGCGCTGCATCGATGCCGGCACGCCATGGGAGGTGCAGCTGCCGATGACCACCGGCGATGGCCGCGCGATCTGGACGCGCGTGGTCGGCAGCCGCCAGCAGGTCGAAGGCCGACCACGCCTGGTCGGGGCCATCCAGGACATCACCGAGGAACGCGCGGTGCTGGACGCGCTGGAGGCCAGCGAGGTTCGCTACCGCCGCCTGTTCCACTACAGCCTCGGCCTGATCTGCACGCACACCCTCGACGGCACCGTCACTTCGGTGAATCCGGCGGCGGTGCAGTCCCTGGGCTTCCCCGAGAGCCAGATGGTCGGCCGCAGCCTGTGCGACCTGATGCCCGCGGACAAGCGCGATGCCTTCAAGGCCTACTTGGCGCGGATCGAGAGCAACCACACCGATGCCGGCGTCATCGAGCTGATCGCGGCCGATGGCAGCCGCCGCTACTGGGCCTACAACAACGTCCTCGACAGCGAGGCACACCCACCCTTCGTGCTCGGCCACGCGCAGGACGTCACCGCCTTGCGGCAGCAGGAAGAGCGTCTGCGCGAACTGTCCCAGCGCGACCCGCTGACCCTGTGCCACAACCGCCGCTACCTGCACCGCTTGGAGCAGCTGGAGACCGAGTCCTGGGCCTGCGTGGTGTTCGACCTGGACCACTTTAAGCAGGTCAATGACACCCAGGGCCACCGTCGCGGCGATGCCATCCTCGTCGAGTTCGCTGCCTTCCTGCGCTCGCCGCTGGGTGCCGGGGAAAGCGAAGTCCGGCTGGGCGGCGATGAATTCATGGTGGTGCTGATCCAGCCGGCCCGCGAGCGCCTGCAGGCGCTGCTGGACTGGTACGAGCAGAACGCCGGTCTCGCCCCGATCGCGTTCTCCATGGGCGCGGCCACGCATGCCCGTGGCGAGCTGGTCGCCGACACCATCCATCGCGCCGACAACGGCCTCTACAGCACCCGCGAACGGGTCCGCCGTGTCCAGCGCGAGGAAGACGCCGTGATGCCGGGGACGTCCGCGTCCACATCCGATTGAGCCTTCCATCACGCCCTGCAGCCAGCGCTCTGGGCACCCTGCCAGCAGGTTCTACGGAGACAGTTCCATGCCCAATACCGGCCGTTTTTTCGTATTGGCTCTCGATGCAGACAGGAACCCGGCAGGCGCCATCGTGCAGATCCGTTCGATGGCACTGCGCTGCGAAGCCTGCGGTGAGGTCACCCGGACCGAAGGTGCACAGATCGCGCGACTGGATGGCGGCACCATCCTCGACTGCACCCATTGCGGCGCGACCCAGGCC
Organism: Stenotrophomonas sp. STEN087; assembly: GCF_056759115.1. NCBI lineage: Bacteria > Pseudomonadati > Pseudomonadota > Gammaproteobacteria > Lysobacterales > Lysobacteraceae > Stenotrophomonas > Stenotrophomonas sp. STEN087. The sequence goes on from NZ_JBRRCR010000001.1 coordinate 129,956, forward strand.
GTGGCCAATGCACGGCTGGAGGAGTGCGATCACGTAATGGCCGTCACCTCGCCGGCCGTCGCCGCCACCGGCGTGGCGCCGCTGCCAGGTCGAGGACGTGGATGACCGTGGGGTCGACGCTCAGGCGCCGCTGCCTGGCCCGTGCAGGAAGTCGTCCATGCGCTGCAGTTCGTCGTCCAGCGCCGCGCGGAACGCCGCTTCGCGCGGCGCCTTGCCAGTGACGTAACCCAACGCCGGTTGCAGTCGGCCCTCGGTCGTCGTGATGTTGGCCCAGCCGATGATCTGGTCGCGCCACAGCAGCGGCAGTGCGTAATAGCCGAACCGCCGCTTCGCTGCAGGTGTGTAGGCCTCGAACTTGTAGGTCCAGCCCCAGAGCAGTTCGAAGCGGCGACGATCCCATGCCACCGGATCGAATGGGGCCAGCAGGCGAACCTGCTCGCCCACGGCGAAGCGCCGCGAGCGCGGATTCTCTCCCGCCGGCCAGTACCAGGTCGTCCCGTCGACAACGGCGCTGGCCAGCGTCTGCCGGGCGTCGCGCAGCGCCTGCTGCAGCGGTGCCGCCAGGTGCGGCGCGCCATAGCCAAGCAGGCGCACCAGGTAGGTCAGGCTGGCGGCCGGCAGGGGCGCGTACTTGCGCACCACCAGGTCGACCAGCGCGGCGGCACGCTGCGCCTGCGCGGCCGCGCCGGTGTCTGCCTGCGGGTGGTCGGCCACGCTGTAGATGCGTGTTCCGCTGTCGCGCCGCTGCACGCGCAGCATGCCGCGGTAGTGCATGCCATCGAGCAGATGGGTGCTGGCGTTGCTGGTGCCGCCCCAGTAGTTGGTCACCCGGCCATGCGCGAAGGCCTGGTCCACCTCGCGGGGATGCACGCTGCCACGCGCCTGCACGAATTCGAGCACCTCGGCCGCCTTGCGGCGGGTCGCCGCATCCCACACCCTCGATGAGACCCGCGGATGCATCAGCGCCAGCAGTTCGCGCGGCAGAAAGCCATAGTTGACCAGGCAGTCCTCTTCCACCGGCAGGCGCGCGTAGCGTCGTTCCAGATCACCGGCCCGATAGCCCTTGACCCGGTGGCGCAGGGTCAGATCCTGGGCGCGGGCGGGAGCCCGGATGGGATCGGCCTGGACGAACCCGAGGCGACGGATGGCCGCCAGCAGGGTCGTTGGCCTGAACAGCGTGCGCGCTACGGCGTAACGGCGCAGATCATCGAGGGTCGGCGTGGCGGGCATGCTCTATTGTCGGCCATCGCTCAGCGGCCGGCCACCATCGCATAGCCCGCCAGCACCGCCAGGTGGCCCACGTAGTAGAGGTAGAACGACCAGCGCCAGCGCGGCACCCGCCACGGCACCCGGGCCAATGCCCACAGTAGCGGCACCGCCAGCAGCGCCCAGCCGTTGCCATTGGTCCAGCACAGCGCGGCCAAGGCCGGCAGCGGCAGCCACCACAGCCGGTTGCGGAACGCGATCCAGCCCAGCACCACCAGCGCCACGCCCGCCCACTGGTAGTCGACCAGCATCGGCAGCACGCCGCCCGCCAGCAGTATCAGCCAGGCCCGGCCCTGCGCCAGCGCGAACACGGCCAGCGCCGCAACGGCGAAGGTCAGCAGGATGTTCAATGGAAGCGGCTGCCCGAAGGCCAGCAGATGCAGCGGCTGGGCGATCGCGCCCCAGAGCAGCAGGCGCCGGATCGATTTGCCGAGGTCAGCGCCGGGCTGGGCCAGGTTGCAGGCCATCACCAGGGCGAACAGCGGAAACGCGACGCGCCCCAGTTCGCTGACAACCGGCACATAGCCACCGAACACAACCTTGGCGACGTGGTCGCCGGTCATCAGCAGCAGCGCGATCCACTTCAGCAGCTCGCGTCCGCCACTGCTGAGCGTATACGGCACTGCGGCCTGCTTCGCTGCATCCTGCTGGTCCATGCCGTTCCTGGAGTGATGGTGGCCTGCGCGCGCGGCCGTTCCTGTACGCCGAGGATACTGGAACCACGCGCGATGCGACGCCGTCCGACCGGCACCGCTATGCTTGTCGTTCCTGCTCGTGAGACACCGCCATGCGTACGCTCTTTCCGCCGATCACGCCTTACCGCGAGCACCGCCTTGCCGTGGATGCGCTGCATACGCTGCATATCGAGGAATGCGGCAACCCGGAGGGCATCCCCGCCGTGTTCCTGCATGGTGGCCCCGGGGCCGGCGTCTCGCCCACACATCGCCGCTTCTTCGACCCGGCGCGCTACCGCATCGTACTGATCGACCAGCGCGGCTGCGGCCGTTCCACGCCGTTCGGCGAACTGCGTGACAACACCACCGCGCACCTGGTCGAGGACATCGAGCGGGTGCGTGAGCACCTCGGCATTGAACGCTGGCTGGTGTTCGGCGGCTCCTGGGGCTCCACGCTGGCGCTGGCCTACGCACAGGCCCACCCCGAGCGCGCGACCGGCGTGATCGTGCGCGGTGTGTATCTGGGCCGCGCCGAGGAGAACGCCTGGTTCGCCGAGGCGGACGGCGGCGCCCGCTGGATCTTCCCGGAACGCTGGGCGCGCTACGAGGCGCATATTCCGGAGGACGAGCGTGGCGACCTGATTGCTGCGTACTGGAAACGGCTGGACAGCGCAGACCCTGCCACGCGCATTGCCGCGGGCCTCGCCTGGCTGGGGTGGGAAGACCACGCCGCCACGCTGGTGCACGATGTCGATGCGGTCTCCGATGCCGATCCGCTGGATACGCTGGCCAAGGCCCGCATCGAGGCGCACTACTTCCGCCACAACGCATTTCTCGAGCACGGCCAGCTGCTGCGGGACGTCGACCGCATCCGCCATCTGCCCGCGGTGATCGTGCAGGGACGCTACGACATCATCTGCCCGGCCCGCAGCGCCTGGGACCTGTCCTGCGCCTGGCCGGAAGCCCGGCTGGAGATGGTGCTGTCCGGGCACAGCGCGACCGAGCCGGCCACCACCGACGCGCTGATCCGCGCGACCGACGCGTTCGTGGACGGTTTGTAGATCCACGGCACGCGTGGATGCCGTTCGCCACGCATCGCGCGAAAGGCAGCCGAGCATGGCTCGGCTCTACAGGACAGGCGACCGAAGCGTTCGCGGATGGTTTGTAGATCCACGCCATGCGTGGATGCCGTTCGCCACGCATCGTGCGCGCCCCTATACCAACGTATATCCGCGCTTACCCACGGGCATCTAGGCCCGGCGCGGCCGCGCGCGGACAATAGCGCCACCGGCCCACACAGGCCCCACCGATGGAGACGCTGATGGACCCCGACCCTGCCGGGCGCACCGCGCCCCCGAGTACCGCCGCCTGTTCCCTGCTGGCGCCCATCGCTGGTCCCTGTCCGCACGCGTGATGGGGGCCCCGGGCGTCGCCTGCCCGGAGTTTCCCCATGTCCTACAAGATCCTCTACATCAGCCTGCGCCGCCTGATCGGTGAGCGCGATGTCGCCGGCCTGCGCAGCCGCCTGCTGCAGCACGGCCCGGTGCTGTTCGCCCATGCGCTGGCGCTCGGCTCGCCGCGGGTCGTCGCCGACGCGCTGTCGCTGCTGCCGATCAGCGAGCGCATCACCGTGCTGCGCCACCTGCCCCACCCTCTGCGCGATGCCATGAAGCCGCTGTGCATCGGCGGCAGCCAGCGCCTGCACTTGCAGCCGTGGTCGCCGTCCGTGCTGGCCCTGCGCCGCGCCTGATTCACGCCACTCCGCGACCCGGCAGCCCGGGTCGGCACTTCCGAGGATGACCCCATGAGCCTGCTCAACGCCTGGTTCAACGCCTTCCTGCGCAGCCGCCGCGCGGGCAGCCTGTTCCGCCGCCGCGCCTTGCCCGAGGCCGGATTTGGCCGCGGTGCCGCCGGGGCCGCGCCTTCCGCACTCACCGATGGCCTGCTGACCCTGGCCCGACTCGACGATGCCCGCCTGCTGGCCGCGCTGGATTCGCACAGTGATGGCCTCAGCCCGCAGGAGGCCGCTGATCGCCTGGCCCGTCTCGGGCCCAATGAAGTCGATCACGAAAAGCCGCTGCCGTGGTGGCGCCATCTGTGGCAGTGCTACCGCAATCCGTTCAACCTGCTGCTCAGCGTGCTGGCGGCCGTGTCCTGGTTGACCGAGGACGCCAAGGCCACGGTGGTGATCGCTGCGATGGTGGTGCTCTCCACCCTCATCCGCTTCGTCCAGGAGGGTCGCTCCAACCGCGCCGCCGAACGGCTGAAGGCGCTGGTCGGCAACACCTCCCGGGTCCTGCGCCGCAGCGCGGGTACCGAGGCAGCGGAGCTGGCCGACCAGTACTTCGGCGCGCACCTGCACAGCAGGCGTCCATCGCGCCTGCTCGACCTGCCGATCCGTGCGCTGGTGCCGGGCGACCACATCGTGCTCTCGGCCGGCGACATGATTCCGGCCGACTGCCGCGTGCTGAGCGCCAAGGACCTGTTCGTCGCCCAGGCGGCGATGACCGGCGAGTCATTGCCGGTGGAGAAATTCGCCAGCCCGGGCGGCGCCGAGGCCGGCCTGATGGAACAGGCCAACCTGCTGTTCATGGGCACGAATGTGGTGTTGGGCACGGCCACGGCGGTGGTGCTGGCCACCGGCAACCGTACCTACTTCGGCACGCTGGCCCAGCGCAGCACCGCCACCGAGCGTGCGCCGACCGCGTTCCAGGCCGGGGTGAACAGTGTCAGCTGGCTGCTGATCCGCTTCGCCCTGGTGATGGTGCCGTTCGTGCTGCTCATCAACGGCTGGACCAAGGGCGACTGGACCGAAGCCTTCCTGTTCGCGCTGTCGGTGGCGGTCGGGCTGACCCCGGAAATGCTGCCGATGATCGTCACCTCAACCCTGGCCAAGGGCGCGGTGCTGCTGTCGCGGCAGCGGGTGATCGTCAAGCGCCTGGACGCGATCCAGAACTTCGGTGCGATGGAGGTGCTGTGCACCGACAAGACCGGCACCCTTACCCAGGACCGCATCGCGCTGGAGCGCCACACCGATGTGTTCGGCCGGGATTCGGAGGACGTGCTCAAGTTCGCCTACCTCAACAGCCACTTCCAGACCGGGCTGATCAACCTGCTCGACCGTGCCGTGCTCGAGCACGTGGAGCTGCAGAGCTCGCTGCGCCTGTCGCAGGACTACCGCAAGGTCGACGAGATTCCGTTCGACTTCCAGCGCCGCCGCATGTCGGTGGTGGTGGCCGAGCGCGAGGACCACCACGAGCTGATCTGCAAGGGCGCGGTGGAGGAGATGCTGGCGGTGTGCAGCACCGTGCGCGAGGGCGACATCGACCAGCCGCTGGATGCGGCACGGCTGGCACGGGTACGGCAGACCACCGAGGAACTGAACGAACAGGGCCTGCGCGTGGTGGCCGTGGCGATGAAGGAGACCGCGGCCAGCCAGTCGGTGTATTCGCAGGCCGATGAGTGCGGCCTGACCCTGGTCGGCTACGTGGCCTTCCTCGACCCGCCCAAGGAATCGACCGCACAGGCCCTGCAGGCGCTGGCTGCGCATGGGGTGGAGGTCAAGGTCTTCACCGGCGACAACGAACTGGTCACCGCCCGCGTCTGCGCCCAGGTCGGTCTGGAGGTCGATGCCATCGTGACCGGGCCGCAGATCGAACGCATGGACGATGCGGCGCTTGCGCATGCCCTGCAGCAGCACCGGGTGTTCGCCCGCCTGACGCCGCTGCACAAGGAGCGGCTGGTGCGCTGCCTGCGCGCGCAGGGCAAGGTGGTCGGCTTCCTCGGCGATGGCATCAACGATGCCCCCGCCCTTCGCGCGGCCGACATCGGCATCAGCGTGGACAGCGCGGTGGACATCGCCAAGGAAGCGGCCGACATCATCCTGCTGGAAAAGAGCCTGATGGTGCTGGAGGACGGCGTCATCCAGGGCCGGCGCACGTTCTGCAACATGCTCAAGTACATCCGTATGACCGCCAGTTCCAACTTCGGCAACGTGTTCTCGGTGCTGGTTGCTTCGGCGTTCCTGCCGTTCCTGCCGATGCTGCCGCTGCAGCTGCTGGTGCAGAACCTGCTGTATGACATCTCGCAGATCGCCATCCCGTTCGACAACGTGGACGAGGAACTGGTGCGGCAGCCGTTGAAGTGGAACCCGGCCGACATCGGGCGCTTCATGGTGTTCTTCGGGCCGATCAGCTCGATCTTCGACCTCTGCTGCTTCGCGCTGATGTGGCATGTGTTCGACGCGCGCACGGTGGCCGACCAGAGCCTGTTCCAGTCCGGCTGGTTCGTGGTCGGTCTGCTCACCCAGACCCTGATCGTGCACATGATCCGCACGCCCAAGGTGCCGTTCCTGCAGAGCATCGCCGCGCCGGCCCTGCTGCTGATGACCGCGGCGATCATGGCGATCGGCGTGCTGCTGCCGATGAGCCCGCTGGCCGGCTATTTCAAGCTGCAGGCGCTGCCGCTGGGCTACTGGCCGTTCCTGGTGGCGATCCTGTTCGGCTATGCGGTGCTGACCACGGCGATGAAGCGGCTCTACATCCGCCGCTACGGGTGGCAGTGATGCTGGGCCTGCTGGCGAACCTGCCGCCGTTCGACGCCGGCGCCACGCTCGGCTCGCTGCTGAGCCTGACCGTTGCCTTCGTGCTCGGCGCGGCGATCGGGCTGGAGCGGCAGCTGCGCCAGCGCACCGCCGGACTGCGCACCAACACGCTGGTGGCGGTGGGCGCGGCGGTGTTCGTCAATCTGGCGGTGCGCTTCCACGATCTGTACGGCGGCCCGCCCTCGCCGCTGCACGTGGTCGCCTACGTGATCTCCGGCGTCGGTTTCCTCGGCGCCGGCGCGATCATGAAGGACGGTGCACAGGTCTCGGGCCTGAATACTGCGGCCACGCTGTGGGGCTCGGCGGCCGTCGGTGCCTGTGCCGGCGTCAAGCTGCTGCCGGAAGCGGTGATGGCGGCAGTGTTCGTGCTGGCCGCCAACACCCTGCTGCGGCCGGTGGTCAACCGCATCCAGCGGCAGCCGCTGGCACAGGGCTTCAGCGAGGCGACCTACGCGATCAACGTGGTCTGCCAGCGCGAGCAGCAGGCCGAGGTACTGGACCGGCTGCTGCTGCTGCTCGAGCAGGCGCAGTACCCGGTGCGTGCGGTGGACCAGCGGCCATTCGGCGAACGCGACGTGGAGATCGAGGCGGTGCTGTATGCCACCTCGGTCGACGCCGCGGAACTGGATGCGGTGCTGGAGAACCTGGCCGGCACGCCGGGCGTGTTGCAGGGGTTCTGGAATGCCAGCCTCGAAGAGTGATCCACCCCGGTACTGCCGGCATGTTCGCACCCCGGTAGTGCCGGCCGCTGGCCGGCATTGCCCACCAAGGTGGGCATCTACCAGACCCGCCGCTTATCATCCCCCCACCACCCGCCAGGGAGCTGTTCCCGATGCCGTCGCTATCGCCCCGCCGCCCGCTGGCGCTGCTCGCCCTGATCGTGGTGATGGCGGCGATCTTCCTGCTCGACACCGTCACCGACTATGCCGTGGCCGCCGCCTGCTTCTACGCGGCAGTCATCCTCGCGGCGTCACGGTTGATGGCCCCGCGCGGCCTGCTCATCCTGGCGGCCGCCTGCATCGCGCTCACCGGCCTGAGCTTCTTTCTCACCCGCTTCGGCACCTACCGTATCGGCCTGGTCAACTCGACCATCGGCATGCTGGTCATCGGCATCACCACCTGGCTGGTGCTGAAAATGGAGGCGGCCAAGGCGGCCGTGCAGGAAGCCCAGGCGCGCCTGCTGCGGGTGGCCCGCGCTTCCACGGTGGGCGAATTGACCACTTCGATCGCCCATGAAGTGAACCAGCCACTGGCCGCCATCGCCAGCAGCGCCGAGGCCAGCCAGCGCTGGTTGGCGCAATCGCCCGCCAATGTCGACAAGGCGCTTCAGGCCATCGCCCGCATCCTGTCCGATGCGCACCGCGCCAGTGACGTGATTGCCAGGATCCGCGGCCTGACCCAGGGCGCCGCGCCCGAACGCCGCGCCTTCGACCTTAACCAGGCCGTGCAGGACATGCTGGCCCTGTCACGCAATGAACTGGACCAGCACCAGGTGGATGTGGCGCTGCTGCTCGATGCGGACCTGCCGCCGGTCTTCGCCGATCCCGTGCAGGTGCAGCAGGTGATCGGCAACCTGCTGTTGAACGCGGTCGACGCGATGGCCCTGCTGCCGCCTGCCGAGCGGCGTGTTGCGCTGGCGACGGCGCGCGATGGCCGCGGCCAGGTCAGCCTGAGCGTGCGCGACCGTGGCGTCGGCCTGCCCAGCGAGCAGCCGGACCGCGTCTTCGATGCGTTCTGGACCACCAAGGCCCATGGCCTCGGCCTGGGCCTCAGTCTGAGCCGTTCGATGATCGAGGCCAACGGTGGCCGCATCCGCGCCGAGCGCCCGGCCGGCGGCGGCGCCTGTTTCGTGTTCGAACTGCCGGCCGCCGGCAAGGATGACCATGCGTAAGCCACTGACACCGCCAGCCGAGCTGGCGCCCATCGTCTACGTCGTCGACGACGACGCGTCCGTGCGCGCGGCACTGGAGGACCTGCTGGCCTCGATGGGGCTGCAGGTGCGCGCCTTCGCCTCCACCCAGGCCTTCCTCGACCACCCGCGCGACGATGTCCCGACCTGCCTGGTGCTGGATGTGCGCATGCCCGGCCAGAGCGGCCTGGACTTCCACCGCAGCATGGCGGACCTGGGCCTGCAGCTGCCGGTGGTGTTCATCACCGGCCACGGCGACATCGCCATGGGCGTCAACGCGATCAAGGCCGGCGCCATCGAGTTCCTGACCAAACCCTTCCGCGACCAGGAGCTGCTCGACGCCATCCACAAGGGCATCGCCCTGGATCGCGAGCGCCGCCGCGAAGGCGAGGCGCTGGGCGAGCTGCAGGCGCGCTGGCAGACGCTCAGCGCCGGCGAACGCGACGTGGTCGACGGCGTGGTACGCGGCCGGCTCAACAAGCAGATCGCCGCCGACCTGGGCGTCAGCGAGATCACGGTGAAAGTGAGGCGCGCGCAGGTGATGCGCAAGATGGAGGCGCGCACGCTCGTCGACCTGGTGCGCATGTATGACCGCCTGCAGGCTGCTGCGCCATGAACGCCTACGTGGCCCTGCTGCGTGCGGTGAACGTGGGCGGTACCGGCAAGCTGCCCATGGCCGAACTGGTGGCGATGTGCATGGACGCCGGCTTCGGCGAGGTGCGCACCTACATCGCCAGCGGCAACGTGGTGTTCCGCAGCAGCGCGGACGAGGTGACGGTACGCGATGCCCTGGCGGCGCGACTGCACGCCTACGCCGGCAGACCGGTGGGCGTGCTGGTGCGCAGCGCCGCGGAGATGGCCGAGGTGGCCGCACGCAATCCGTTCGGGCAGGCCGCCGGCAACCGCGTGGTGGCGCTGTTCGTCGATGGCCCGCTGCCCAGCGATCCGCTGCAGGGCGTGGCAGGCCTGAACGGCGAACAGCTGGCGCTGGGGCCACGCGCACTGTACGTGCACTACGGCGACGGCATGGCCGATTCGAAGCTGCGCATTCCCTGCGCGGCCCACGGCACCGCGCGCAACCTCAACACCGTCACCAAGCTTGCGATGATGGCGGCCAGGCTGGCCTGAGCGCTGTTCCCGACGACAGGGCTACACCGTTCGCCGCTGCATCCGCGTATCGACCAGCCCCACCAGCAGCAGCACCACGCTGGTGAGCCAACCGGCGGCCAGCAGATGGGTCATCGGCAGCAGCGGGCCCATCACCAGCAGCAGGACGGCGCCCAGCAGGTGCGAGCGCGGCATCCGCCCATACACCACGCGCTTGTACAGCGCGCTGCCCAGCAGGTAGATCAGCGGCCCGGCCACCAGCATCGCCGCGTGCGCCAGCGATACGCCTTCCTCCGGCGCGTCCATCACCAGATCGTTGCCAACCGCGGTGGCGATGATGCCGGCGATCAGCAACGCGTGTACGTAGTGGAAGTAGGCGCCGATGCGACCGGGATCGGCAGAGCGGGTGATGGTGTCGGTGGCATCCTGGCTGGACGTGCCGAAGTACAGCCACCACATCGCCAGGGTGCCGGCAAAGGTGGCCAGCACCGCCGACACGATGTCGCCGTTCCAGCTGCCGGCTTCGCTGAGCACGCCGCCGGTCGCCAGCAGCGTTTCGCCCAATGCGACGATGACGAACAGCTGGCAGCGCTCGGCCAGATGCCCGCCCTCGATCGTCCATTCGCGCGTGTGCGAGCGTCCCAGCCCCGGAAAGGCGAAACCGAACATCGGTGACAGGTACTCGCAGGCCACCGCCAACGTCCACAGGCCCAGCCGCAGGTTGCCCTCGACTGCCGCACCGGCCAGCCAGAAGCATGCCGACACCATCACCCAGGCCAGCATGCGGCGGAAGTTCGGCGCCAGCGCGTGGTGGCGGCCCACTTCCCACAGCACGAACGCGGTGCGCCCCACCTGCATCGTGGCGTAGGCCCCGGCGAACACCCAGGCGCGTTCGCCAAATGCCTCCGGAGTGGAAGAGGACATCAGCAGTGCCAGCAGCATGGTGGTGAACAGCAGGCCGCGGATGCGCGGCGCCTGCGGATCGAACCAGTTGCTGACCCAGCACGCGTATTGCCAGCCCAGCCAGACCGCGAACCACAGCACCAGCGTCTGCAGCACGCCGAGCACGCCCAGGTGGTGCAGCAGGTGATGGCTGAGCTGGGTGACGGCGAAGACGTAGACCAGATCGAAGAACAGCTCTTCGTAGGTCACCCGCGCGTGGTGGCCGTCGCGGCGGCGCAAGGCGGGAACACGGATGCCGGGAACCATGGAAACTCCTGATCGGTGGCCGAGCCAACCATCGCGCTTATTGCAGCCATGAGCAATACGCGAAACGGGAAAAGAAGGGGCCGTGATAGCGTCGTTGCACCTTCACCCGCGACCTTTCCGCATGCGCCTGCTGCCTCTTGCCCTCGCCTTTGCCACCTGCCTGCCGCTGGCCGCCCATGCCGCCGAACCGGCGCTGCCGCAGCTGAAGGCCTACACCGTTGATCCCTCCTGGCTGCAGCCGATCACCCCGCTGCAGATTGCCGACCACACCTGGCAGATCGGTACCGCCAACCTCACCTCGCTGCTGGTGCAGACCCCGCAGGGGGCGGTACTGCTGGACGGCGGCATGCCACAGATGGCCGATCACCTGCTGCACAACCTGCAGCTGCGCGGCGTGGCCCCGGCCGACCTGCGCGTGATCCTGCTCAGCCATGCCCATGCCGACCATGCCGGGTCGGTGGCCGAGCTCAAGCGCCGCACTGGCGCGCGCGTAGTGGCCAATGCGGAATCGGCGGTGCTGCTGGCCCGTGGTGGCAGTGATGACCTGCACTTCGGCGATCGTTTCGCCTTCCCGCCGGCCCAGGTCGATCGCATCATCATGGATGGCGAGACCGTCGACGTCGGCGGCGTGCGCTTCACCGCGCATTTCGTGCCGGGCCACACCCCGGGCAGCACGGCCTGGACCTGGACGGATACCCGTAACGGCAAGCCGGTGCGCATCGCCTACGCCGACAGCCTGGGTGCGCCGGGCTACACGTTGAAGGACAACCCGCGTTACCCGCATCTGGTCGAGGACTTCCGCCGCAGTTTCGCCACCGTGCGCGCCCTGCCCTGCGACGTGCTGCTGACCCCGCACCCGGGAGCCAGTGGCTGGGACTATGCGGCGGGGGCTGCGGCCGGCGCCAAGGCGGTGACCTGCGGTGCGTATGCGGATGCCGCGCAGCAGAAGCTCGACGCAGCCCTGGCCCGGTAGAGTCGAGCTTGCTCGACTGGCCTTTGTAGAGTCGAGCCATGCTCGACTGTTCTGGAGCAGCCGAGCATGGCTCGGCTCTACACAAGGCAAGGGCAGCCGAGCATCGCTCGGCTCTACGGAAAGCACAGGCCGCTACGGCACCTCGGCCATCGCGCGCACCCGCACCGGGATCGATTTGGCCGCCGGCGTGCCGCTGATGCGGTCATGGTAGTCCAGCGGCAGCAGCGGATTCAGTTCCGGGTAGTAGCCGGCCAGCGCGCCGCGCGGCATCGGATAGTCCAGTACGGTCAGGCCCTCGATGCGCCGTACCACGCCATCGCCGGCGATGGTCTCCAGGCTCACCCGCGCTTCCTTCCCGAGCCCACGTGCCAGCCGGTCCTCGATGTTCATGAACACCACGTTGCGATCGTTGTAGACGCCACGGTAGCGATCGCTGTAACTGTAGATGGTGGTGTTGTACTGATCGTGCGACCGCACCGTGGCCAGGCGCAGCATGTCCGGGTCGTCCACGATGTCATTCACCTCCAGGCCGGGCATCACCAGGATGTTTGCCTTGCCGGTGTCTGTCGGCCACACCCGACGGCGCGGCGCGATGTCCAGATGAAAGCCATGTGGCTGCTGGATGCGCTCATTGAAGCCGGCGTAGATCTCCGGGTAGACCGCTGCGATCAGTTCGCGTATCGGCGCGTAGTCGTGCATGCAGGACGCCCAGTCCACCCGGCTGTCCGGCAGCGTGGCCATGGCCATGCGACAGACGATCTCCACTTCCGGGAGCACGTGTTCGCTGACCGGCTCGAGCACGCCGCGCGAGGCGCTGACATTGGACATCGCATCTTCGATGGTCACGAACTGCTCGCCGGCCGGCGTGCGGATCCATTCCGAGCGCGCCACCACCGGCAGGATCAGCGCATCGCGGCCATGCACCAGATGGCCACGGTTGAGCTTGGTGGCAATGCCCACGGTCAGCTCCAGCCGCTGCATCGCCTCGTAGGCACGCGGCGTATCGGGCACGGCATGGATGAAATTGCCGCCCAGGCCGATGAACACCTTGGCCTGTCCGTCCAGCATGGCCTGGATGGATTCGACCACGTGATGGCCATTCGCGCGCGGCGGATCGAAGCCGAACACCTCGCGCACCCGGTCCAGGTAGGCCGGCTTGGGCTTCTCGTCGATGCCGACGGTGCGGTCGCCCTGCACGTTGGAGTGGCCACGGATGGGGCCGATGCCAGCGCCGCGCTTGCCGAAATTGCCACGCAGCAACAGCAGGTTGGCCACCTGCTGCAGCAGGCGCGAGCCATACTGATGCTGGGTCAGGCCCATGCCGTAGCAGATCACCGTGGCCTGCGAGCGGATGTAGATATCCGCGCAGCGCCGGATCTGCACCTCGGCGATGCCCGACACCCGAACGATCTCGTCCCAGTCCTGCGCCATCACGTCCTCGCGCAGCGCATCAAGGCCCAGGGTGTGCTCGGCCAGGAAGGCGTGGTCAAGGACGCTCTCGCCCTGCGCCTCGCGCTCGAACATCACCTTCATGATGCCCTTGATGAAGGCGAGGTCGCCGCCGATGCGGACGTGCACGAACTCGCTGGTGATCTCGGTCGAGCCCAGCGTGGCCATCTGCACGATGTCCTGCGGCTCGGTGAAGCGGATCAGCGCACGCTCGGGCATCGGGTTGACCGCCACGATGGGGATGCCGCGTTTGCGCGCTTCCACCAGGTTGCTCATCATCCGCGGCGAATTGGTGCCGGTGTTCTGGCCCATCACGAAGATCGCCTCGGCATGCTCGAAGTCGTCCAGCACGATGGTGCCTTTGCCCACCCCGATCACCGGCGGCAGGCCGCGGCTGGTGGGTTCATGGCACATGTTGGAGCAGTCCGGGAAATTGTTGGTGCCGAACTCACGCACGAAGATCGAGTACAGGAACGCCGCTTCGTTCGGCGTGCGCCCGGAGGTGTAGAACTCGGCCTGGTCGGGATGGTCGAGCGCGCGCAGGTGCTGGCCGATCAGCGAGAAGGCCTCGTCCCAGGTACACGGCACGTAGTGATCGCTTGCCGCGTCGTAGCGCATCGGCTCGGTCAGCCGCCCCTGCATCTCCAGCCAGTAGTCGCTCTGTTCCATCAGTTCGCTGACGGTGTGTTCGGCGAAGAGCTCACGCGTTACACGGTGCTCGGTCGCCTCCCAGGCCAATGCCTTGGCACCGTTCTCGCAGAACTCGAACTTCCGCCGATGGTCGGCGTCGGGAAAGGCGCAGCTGGGGCACTTGAAGCCGCCCGGCTGGTTCATCGCCAGCAGCGCCTTGGAGCCCTTGCCGACCACGCTCTGCTGCAGCAGCACTTTGGCCGTCGCCCCGGCCGCACCCCAGCCACCGGCCGGTTGGTTGTAGGAGGTGTATCGCGGCGGCTTCTGTTCGGACATGGCTCGGCAACCTGGTAGCGCGCAAGGGACCGGGGCCAGTCAAGCACGACCACGGCCGTCGCGCCATCACCCGGTTGAGGGGCGCCAGCCTGCCACGGCAACAGTTACAACGGCGTCTTCCCCTGACCGCTGCGCTATCCTGCAACGGTAGATGGCCTTCGTGCTCCACCCAGGACGTACTGCATGCCCGCATCGACCCCGCCTTCTCCGCCGCCTGCCGGTACTGCGTTGCGCACCCTGCAGCGCTGGCGTGAAACGGGGCAGGACGAACGGGTCGACCTCATCGCCGAGGAAGTACCGGTGGCGATGCGCTACAACGGCGCGGCCTTCGCGGTGATGATGGCCACGCCCTGCGACCTGGAGGACTTCGCGATGGGCTTCTCGCTCAGCGAGGGCCTGGTCGCGCGCCCGGAGCAGCTGCTGGCCATCGAGGTGCAGGTGCAACTGGAAGGCATCGAACTAAAGATGACCGTTGCCGCCGACGCGCCCGGTGCGGCGCTGGACCCGTCCGACGGTCGTCTGCTGCCGGGCCGGGGCGGGTGCGGCCTGTGCGGCTCGCGGCAGCTGGAGGACGTGCTGCGACCGCTGCCGCCGGTAGGTGATCGCCGCGCGTACTCACCCATTGCACTGCAACGCGCCCTGGCCGGCCTGGCCCAGCACCAGCCGATGAATGCCGTCAGTGGTTCCACACACGCCGCTGCCTGGGCCGATGCCGGTGGCCGCATCGGCTGGATACGCGAGGATGTCGGCCGCCACAACGCGTTGGACAAGCTGATCGGCGCGTTGCACCACAACGGACACAGCAGCGAAGGCGGCCTGCTGGTCATTTCCAGCCGCGCCAGCTACGAGATGGTCAGCAAGGCGGCGCGCGCCGGTGCCAGCGTGCTGGCGGCAGTCTCAGCGCCCACGGCGCTGGCCATCGACCTGGCCCGCAACGCCGACCTGTGCCTGGTGGGGTTCGCCCGCGATGGCGGGTTCAATGTGTATACCCACCCCGAGCGGTTGCAGGCGCCGTAACGCCGGGTTCCTGCAGCCCGGGCGGCACGTTGCCACCCGGGCCTGCACAGGCCTCAGCGCAGCGCGATCTTCGGGAAGTCCACCGGCACGTCGAACGCCACGTTGACGTAGTTGGTGAACAGGTTGAGCGCCACGTGGGCAAGGATCTCGACGATCAGCTCATCGTCGAAGCCGGCGTCGCGCAGCGCCTGCACGTCGGCGTCGCCGATCTGCGCGCGGTTCTCCACCACCTTCAGGGCGAAGGCGAGTGCAGCGGCGGTGGCCGTGTCGCTGGACTGACCGACCTGGGCGGCAGCCATCTGCTCGCTGCTGGCGCCGGCCTTGCGGCCCAGTGCGGTGTGCGCGGCCAGGCAGTACTCGCAGGCATTGCGGTTGGCGATGGCGACGGCGATCTGCTCACCCAGCAGCGGCGAGACGCGGCCGCCACCGAGGGCGCCGAACGAGCCCCACATGCTGGCCAGGGCGGCTGGCGAGTTGGCCACGGCGCGGAACATGGCCGGGGTGGCGCCGAAGGCGGCGTGGACCTGGCCCAGCAGGGCCTGGCGGTCAGGGGTGGTGTTGGCAGCGTCGATCAGGGCGATACGGGACTTGGCGGTTTCCTTCGGTAACGCGTCCGGGATTGGACGATGGGGTCATCGTAGGTAGTCTCGCAGGACGAATCTCCCACATTTGTCCGCATCGGTTATCCATTCGTCCATGGACACTCCCCCAGACCGTCTGTCCGCCCTGCTCGAGCGCTTCCGCGTGCAGGCCGCGCTGTTCCACTCCGGCCCCCTGTGCGGGCGACATGAGTTCGCCCCGCAGCCGGGCCGCGCGTTCCTGCACATCCTGCGCAAGGGTGAGATGGAAGTGCGCCATGCCGAGGCGGGCCTGCCCTCGCGCCTGCGGATCGACCAGCCCAGCCTGCTGCTGTACCCGCAGCCGCTGCAGCACACCTTCCTCAACGCACCGCTGGATGGCCCGGATTTCACCTGTGCCACGCTGGATTTCGATGGGGGCGCGCGCAACCCGGTGGTGCAGTCGCTGCCGCCGGTGATGGTGGTGCCGCTGGCCGACATCGGCGAGCTGGATGGCACCCTGCAGCTGCTGTTCGGCGAGGCCGACCGCCAGCGCTGCGGCTCAAGGCTGCTGACCAACCGGCTGTTCGAAGTGGCACTGATCCAGGTGCTGCGCTGGGTGGTCGACCACCCGGATGCGGCCGGGGTCAGCCATGGCCTGATGCGCGGCTTGTCCGATGCACGCCTGGCCCGCACCCTGGTCGCGCTGCACCAGGCACCTCAGGAGGAATGGACGCTGCCGCGGATGGCGGCGATCGCCGGGCTCTCGCGTAGCGCGTTCGCGGCGGTGTTCAAGGAAGTGATGCAGACCACCCCGGCCAGCTATCTGCTGGACTGGCGGCTGAGCCTGGCCTGCGCGCAGCTGCGAGCGGGCGCGCCGGTGAAGCAGGTTGCGGTGGAGGTCGGTTTTGCCGATACCGCGTCGTTGTCGAAGGCGTTCCGCAAGCGGATCGGGGTATCGCCCCGGGCGTGGCTGGCGCAGGCCGCGCCCATGTAGAGTCGAGCTTGCTCGACAACCGCTTATGTAGAGTCGAGCCATGCTCGACTGATTCTGCAAGCAGCAGCCGAGCATGGCTCGGCTCTACGGACGCGACGGCAGCCGAGCATGGCTCGGCTCTACAAGAGCCAGTCGAGCAAGCTCGACTCTACAGACGCGACGCCAGTCGAGCATGGCTCGACTCTACAAACGGCAGCAGGGGCGCTAGGGCTTGCCTGCCGACAACAATCCGGCAATCCGCTCGGTCACCTGCGCGCGTACTTCGGGATCCAGCTGACCCTCGTACATCGCCTCGTAGATCCACAACCCATCGGCGGCCAGCCGTGCCACGAAATTATCCAGCGCGGCCGGGTCGGCCACGGCCTTGGCCGGGGGTGACGGCGCCCAGCGCTTCATCACCGGGCCCCACGGGCGTTCGCCCGCTTCCGGGTCCATCGATTCAAGCATGAACATCAGCTCGGCACGGGTCGCGCTCTGTGCCGACACCCGCACGAAGGTCCGGTAGCGCTCCAGCGTGGTCGCCTCCTCGGCGCGCTTGCCGAGCAGCGCTTCCATCGATGCCTCCCAGGATTTCACCAGGTGTTCGTCGATGCCGCGGAGCAGCGCCTCGCGCGAGGGGAAGTGGTACAGCAGGCCGCCGCGGGTCAGCTGCGCCTCGGCCGCCACCGATTCAAAGGTGACGGCACCGATTCCGTCACGGTTGATGACGCTCACGGCGGCGTCGAGGATGCGGTCGCGCTTGCTGGTTCTCATTGCCGTTACTTTACGCGATCACCTGCGCCGTCGCGGCCACCCACGCGCCCGCGCAGCACTCGCGCGAGGAACGCTGCACCCGCCGCCAGCACCGCCATGATGACCAGCAGCACGATCTGGTACCCGCGGTCGTAGGCGGCCACCGCCTGCGCGAACCACGCACCCTGCCCGCCTTCGCGCGCCACGTGCAGTGCCTGGCTGAACCCTTCGCGCGCCGCGGCCGGCATGTCCGCCGCATCGGGCAGGAAGGCGCCGTACATCGCTGCACCGAGGCTGCCCAGCAGCGCAACTGCCAGCAGGCCACCGAATTCGTAGGACACCTCTTCCACCGACGAGGCCATGCCCGCACGGTGCGCCGGCACGTTGTTGAGGATGGCGGTGGACGCGACCGAGATCGCCGCGCCCATGCCGACGCCGGTCAGCGCCATGCCCGCCACCACCCAGCCCAGGCCATGCGGGAAACCGAGCGCGACCACGGCCACGCCCACCGCGCCGGTGGCCAGGCCACCACAGATCATCGGGCGCAGGCCGACCCGGTGCAGGATGCTGCCACCCAGCAGTGCACTCGGCAGGCTGCCCAGCGCCGCCACCGAGACCAGCAGGCCAGCCTGCAACGGACTGAAGCCGGCGACCAGCTGGAAGCGCTGGGTGGTGACCAGCTGCAGGCCAGCCAGTGCGAACAGGGTGAACACCGCCGACAGCGTGCCGGCGAGGAAGGCGGGATTGCGGAAGATCGCGAAGTCCAGCAGCGGGTACGACAGGCGCTGCTGGCGGCGCGCAAAGGCCACCGCGCTGACCAGCGCCAGCAGCAGCGCGCCGGCACCCAGTGCATAAGAAGGCGGCGTGGCGATCAGCGACTTGATCGCCAGCACCAGGCCGGACAGTGCCGCCAGCGCCAGCAGCGAGGACAGCAGATCCCACGGGCGCGAAGTATCGCGCTGGCCTTCGGGGGCCAGCAGCAACGTTGCAATGAACGCCACCAGCACCACCGGCACGTTGACCAGGAACACCGAACCCCACCAGAAGTGCTGCAGCAGCAGGCCACCGATGATCGGGCCGAGCGCCGCACCGACGATCGCCACCGAGCCCCAGATCGCGATGGCGATGTTGCGCTCACGCTCCTCGTGGAAGCTCAGGCCGATGAGTGCCAGGGTGGCCGGCATCATCGCCGCCGCGCCTACCGCCAGGAAGGCACGCGCGCCGATCAGCTGGGCAGGTGTGGCCGAGAATGCGGCTGCCAGCGAGGCGATGCCGAACACCACCAGCCCGATCAGGAACATGCGGCGATGGCCCAGCCGGTCGCCCAGGGTGCCGGCGCCGAGCAGCAGGCCGGCCATCACCAGCGGGTAAGCGTTGATGATCCACAGCGCCTGCCCGGCGCTGGCCGACAGTTCCTCGGTGAGGGTGGGCAACGCGGTGTACAGCACGGAGTTGTCCAGCGTGACCAGCAGCAGGCCGGCGGCGACGGTGAAGAGCAGCGCCCAGCGACGGGCACGGGACAGGGCCGGAGCACCGGCCAGGGGCTGGGAGAGCGCCATGGAACACACCAGGAGAGGGTATGGGGTGGCCATAACTATACAGGATGTACTGTATAGTTATGAGGGCCGGCGCTGGCGCGGTTCAGCTTTGGCCTTGGTAGAGTCGAGCCATGCTCGACTGTTCAGGAGCAGCCGAGCATGGCTCGGCTCTATATAAGCGACGGCAGTCGAGCATGGCTCGACTCTAAAAGCCGGTTACCGGCAGCCTTCCGGCAAGGCGGCGATGGCCGCGACGACCGCCCCCTGCATGCCCTGCCCCACGGCCATGTCCAGCTCGCCGCCGGTACTGCCGTGCTGGCGTTGCAGCTCGCTCTCGCAGGCACCCCGCACGCGCCTGCGCGCGTTGGACCGCAGCATGCTGCAGCGCCAGTCCCCCGGGCCCAGCGGCAGCACCGAATAGACCACGCTGTTGCAGGCATTGCCTGCACGCTCGACCAGGCTGCGGCCGCCGAAGTCGCGCGGCACGCTGCTGTGCGCCGGGTCGTAATAGCTGTCGGGGAAGCTGCGCGCGTACTCCTCGACGTCCACCTGCAGCGGCATCGCGCCTGAGGCGGGCAACTGGAGCGGTGCACCGCAGTCCGTGCTGTCGGCGCGGTGCTGGATGAACTGGTAGATCGGCCGGTCAAGCCGACGATCCTGCGCGGTCACCGCACTGACCGAACCCAGCACCGGCAACGCGGCGCGGTTGGCCATCCGTGCCAGCACACCGGCCTCGGCGGGAACGCAGCGATCACGCACGGTGGCCGCCAGCAGGAAAACCACGTCATCACGGAACGCACGATCTTCGCGCAGGTGCCGCTCGATGTCGGCCTGCAGCGCGGGCACCGGTGCGGGGAACGCGACGGACGGCGGACGCCCCTGCGGCGCGCAGCGCTGCCACGCCAGCAGCGCGGCACCGCCCAGCAGCGCCACCGCACCGACCCCCAGCCAGTGCGCGCGCCGCATCAGCTGCCGATCGCCGTCAGCGTGGCCGCATCCGCATCGTAGGACGCGCTGGCGATGTCGGCCTCGAAGCGCTTGATCCGCAGATGGCCCGACAGCCGATAGGCGTCCCACAGATTGCCCAGTGCAATCGGCTTGGCCAGGGTCACATGGATGATCTGGTTCGGTGGCGGCGGTGGCACGTGGATGCAGGCGCCGTAGAACGGCACGAACAGCAGTTCGTTCACCGCACCGGCATCGTCCATGCCCAACGGCACCACGTAGCCGTCCAGGTCGACCTCGCGACCGTCCACGTCGTCGACCACGGCGGCTGAGCCGAACTGCTGGGCACGGTCGGGGCTGGAGTGATCGATGGCCGCGCCTGGCGGCGTGCCCGAACCCGTGTCATCGATCAGCCCACCGACGCCGGACATCGCGCCCATGCCGCCGCTGCGGTCGATGCCGATCTGCGGCGGCGGGCGCAGGAATGCGTCCTCCTCGGGCATCAAGGCATTCCAGGCCGTGATCGCGCCATCAGCCGGTGCCGCCTTGTCCGGCGTGCTCGCCGCATCGGATGTCGCCGTGGCGGTTGCAGGGTCGGCCGCCGCGTCGGGCACATCACCGCCGGGTCGACTGCAACCGGCCAACACCATCAGCACTAGGACACAGGCGTTACGGTTCATAGGGCCTCAACTCGGGGTCTGCCATGGTGTAGGCCGAACCGGCCAGCTCGTCGTCCACGCGCTCGGCGCGCAGCGTGCCGGCGAGGAAGAACGGCGAGTACATGTCCGGCATGTCGATCGGCCGCGACAACCGCACGTGCACGATCTGGTTCGGGGGTGGCGGCGGCACGTGGATGCAGGCGCCGTAGTACGGCACGAACAGGAACTCGGTCAGGCGGCCATCGCTGGCATTGGCCAGCGGCACCACGTAACCGGGCAGGCGCACGGCGCGGTCCAGTACCGTATCCACCGTGCGGAAGGTGCCGAACTGGGCCATGCGCCGGCTGCCGTTGTGCTTCACTTCCGGCCCGTCACCCCGCTCCAAGGCGGCCAGTTCGTCGGCGGGCATCATCTGCAGCCAGTCCAGTTCCTGCTCGGCAGCCGTTTGGGTTGTCGCTCCGTCCTGCACAGGCGACGGCGGCAGGGCCTGCACGCCGGTATCCACCGGACGTTTGCAGCCGGCCAGCAGCAGGATCACGACAAGGGAAAGCCACGCGCGCATCGCTCAGGCTCCCGCCGACAGGCCGTCGGCCAAGGTGCGCCGATAGGCCAGCAATGCCGGTACCAGGCCGGCCACGGCACTCAGCACCAGCACCCCGCCTACCCACACCAGCTCGCGCAGGTCCGGCCAGACATGGGTGATCGACAGGCCGAAATTCGCCAGTGCCCAGCCGCGCCCGGCCAGGCTGGCGGCCACCAGGATGGCCAACGCCAGCACGCAGGCCATGGCGCTGGTCGCCACCGCTTCCAGCACCAGCAGGCTGGCGATGTAGCGTGGCCGCGCACCCGTGGCGCGCAGCACCGCCATCTCGCGACGCCGCTCGTGCAGGGTCGACACCAGCAGCGCCACCAGCGAGACCAGGCCCAGCAGCACGACCATTGCACTGATCAGCTGCAGCGCCCTCTCGGCCGTGCCCAGTGACTGCCACAGCTGCTGCAGGGTCACGCCGGGCAGGATCGCCAGCAGTGCCTCGTCGCGGTAGTCATTGATCGCGCGCTGCACCGAGAACGTCGCGATGCGCGAGTTCAGGCCGAGCATGAAGGCGGTGATGCTGGTCGGAGTCAGGTCCAGGTGCCGCGCCTCCTCGGCGCTGACCTTGTGCCCGCGCAGCTGCACGCCCGAACGCCAATCCACATGGATGGCCTCGATCGCAGGCAACGACACCAGCACCGACGAATCCACCGGCGTGCCGGTCCGCTGCAGCACGCCGCTGATGCGGAATGGCTTGTCGGCATGCTTGGCCAGTGTCACCGCAGCAGTGCCATGGGCGAGCACCATCTCATCGCCCACCTGCACGCCCTGCGCGCGGGCGACATCGGCGCCGACCACCGCGTCGTACAGATCATCGAAGGGCTTGCCCCCGGCGAAGGCCAACGTGTGCCCCGCACCGTAGCGGTAATGCTCGAAATAGCCACCGGTGGTGCCGATCACCCGGTAGCCGCGCCAGGAATCACCCAACGACAGCGGCACCGCCCACTTCACCTGCGGCAGTGTCGACAGTTCCTGGTAGGACTGCCAGGACACGTTGTTGGTCGGGTCGCCGATATGGAACACCGAGTACAGCAGCAGGTTCACCGGCCCCGAGCGCGCGCCAACGATCAGGTCGGTGCCCGAAACGGTGCTGGCGAAACCCTCATGCGCCTGCACGCGCACACGCTCCACGCCCAGCAGCAGGGTCACGCTGAGGGTGATGACCAGGACGGTCAAGGACACGCTCAGCGCACGGCTGCGCAGGCTGGCCCAGGCAAGTTCAAACATGGGCGGCTCCGGCGTGGTTGATGTCCTGCAGCTGCACGACGCGGTCGAACAGCGGTTGCAGGCTGTCGTCATGGCTGACCACCACCGCGGTGGTACCGGCCGCGGCACATTGCGCGGCCATCAGCTGCAGGAAGGCGGTGGCCGCTTCGCGGTCCAGTGCCGAGGTCGGCTCATCGGCGAGCAGCACTGCCGGGCGACCGATCAACGCGCGCGCCGCGGCCACGCGCTGCTGCTGGCCGACGCTGAGGGTGCCGGCCCGACGCTGCAGCAGGTCCGGGTCCAGGTGCAGGGCCTGCAGCAGGCGGAGGATTTCATCATCCATCGGCCGACCGACCCGAGCGCTGCGCGCGGGCGCGAAGCGCAGGCCCAGCGCGATGTTGTCGCGCACGCTGAGGAAGGGCAGCAGGTTGAACTGCTGGAAGATCACGCCGAGATGATCGGCGCGGAAGCGGTCGCGCGCCGCCGGCTTCAGTGTGTGCACGGCCGTGCCGGCCACGCTCACCTCGCCCTGTTCGGGGCGCAGCACACCGGCCAGCAGGCCCAGCAGGGTGCTCTTGCCCGAACCGCTGGCGCCGCGCAGCAGCACGCTGCTTCCGGCGGCGATGCGAAGCTGCGGAATATCCAGCACGGTGCGCCCGCCATAGCTGAAACGCACCTGCTCCAGCGCGATCACCGCGGCGGTGTTCATGGGGCGAGCACCACGCGCAGGTTGTCAGCGTTGAGCACGGTTCGGCTCTGGCCGGCCGCCGTCGCGCTGTTGACGATGACCTCGTGCAGGTTCGGGAAGACCTTCGGCAAGGCCAGCACCAGCACGCGCAGCGCGGCCGGATTGGCGCACTGGTAGCGCAGCTCGGCGTTGAAGCCTGCATGCGTATGTTTGGCCGGCGCAGTGGCAGTGGTGGATGCGGCGGCGGCAAAGCCCTCCGCGTGCGCGTCACGTTTCAGCGGCGTGCACTGCGCTGCGGTGGGCAGGGTCAACCAGTCGCCGCGCTTGAGCGTGGCCAGTGCCGCGTCCAGCGCCGCCTGTTCGGTGGGATTGGCCGGCGGCCGCTCGAAATCGAGGATGCCGATACCCGGCGCCTGCAGGGCCAGTTCAAGGGTGCCCTGATCCACCGCCAGGTCGACCGTGGCCTGGCCATGCACGTGGGCACCGAGCTGGCGCACGTCGTGTGCGTGCACGGCAGGGGCGGCAAACAACAGGAACAGCAAAACGGAACGCTTCATGGGGGACTCCATCATTGTTACTATGTAACATTATGGACCACATCCCCACGCCGCCCGCAAGGACAATGCCCCAGCCGCCAGCTTCGGCACGCTGGCACCCCCGTCTCGACCTGGCCGGCGCCTGGCTGTCCCTGGCCTGCGCCGCGCACTGCATCACCCTGCCCCTGCTGCTGGCCTTCGTGCCGGCGGCGATGATGGCCCTGCGCTCGTTCCAGCACCCGGCCCACGGCGCGATGACCGCGCTGCTGGTGATGTCGCGCTGGGAATGGGTGTTTGCCGTGGTCGCCTCCACCGTGGCCATGGCCAGCACCGTGTCGGGCTGGCGTCGCCACCAGCAGTGGCGGCCGCTGCGGCTGGCGGCCTGCGGCGCGG
This sequence comes from Stenotrophomonas sp. STEN087, assembly GCF_056759115.1. Lineage (NCBI taxonomy): Bacteria > Pseudomonadati > Pseudomonadota > Gammaproteobacteria > Lysobacterales > Lysobacteraceae > Stenotrophomonas > Stenotrophomonas sp. STEN087. The sequence continues at coordinate 153,972 of NZ_JBRRCR010000001.1, forward strand.
TCGCGCTGCTGGCGTCGTCGCTGTACATGCCGTTGAAGGAATCACTGGTCTGGCACGGCGTGGCGACCGCCTGTGGCGGCGTGTTGCTGGCCACCGCCCACATCCTCAACCGGCGGGCATTGCGCCGCATGCGGTAACGGCGGAATGCCGGCCAGCGGCCGGCACTACCGGATCTCCGTCTACGCGCGATGCCCGGTAGTGGCCGCCGCATCGCGGGACACACCTCATAACCACAATAAAAACACGTGAACACCCAACGGCCGCATGGGCGCACGGCCGGATAAGTTGCGCAGACGACACAAAGCGCAATAGTATTA